>NZ_JAMRYM010000009.1:0-63593 GCF_023743255.1 Rathayibacter rubneri
CCCCACGACTGCTCGAGGTCTACTGCGTCGCCGCCGTCACCGCCGCGCAACTGCTCGTCGCCGTCGGCGAGAACGGCCACCGCATCCGCTCCGAAGCAGCCCTCGCGAAACTCTTCGGCGCCGCCCCGCAACCCGTGTCCTCCGGGAAGACCAACCGCCACCGCCTCTCCCGAGGCGGCAACCGGCAAGCGAACTGCGCCCTGCACCAGATCGCCATCGCCCGCCTCGGCCACGAACAACGAACCCGCGACTACCGCGACGCCCACCTCGCCGCAGGCAAAACCACCAAAGACACCCTCCGCCTCCTCAAAAGAGCCCTCTGCCGCGAACTCTTCCCCCACCTCTGCCGACCTTGACAAATAGAAGCTTCGAGATCCACCACCGCCGGACGACGGGGTCTCGATACGCGGCCTGCGGCCGCTACTCGACCAGCGGAAGCGGAAGCGACGGCGACGGCGACGGCGGTGGCGACGGCGGTGGCAGCATGGGGGCATGGGCGGAGACGGGCACGCGATCGACGACGACGAGGTGCTGCGGCGGCTGCCCAAGACGGAACTGCACTGCCACTTCGCGTCGACCATGAGCGCGGCGCACCTGATCGCCTCAGCCGACAGGTACGGCGTGGAGCTGCCGTCCTCGGATCCGGCGACGCTGTTCGACTTCGCCGACCTGCAGGAGTTCCTCGTCGCCTTCCGGGCCGCGCACCGGGTGCTGCGGACGCCCGCCGACCTCGCGACCGTCGCGTACGACGGGGTGCGCGCGGCGGCGGCGCAGGGCCTGCGCTACCGCGAGTACGCGATCAACCCGCAGTACTTCGCCGACGCCCACTACCTCGGCTGGAGCGGCCTCGGGTACGCCGACCTCCTCGATCCGATCCTCGACGGGCTGAGGGCCGCCGAGGTCGACCTGGGCGTGGGCTTCCGGATGATCGTGGCCGTCAACAGGAGGGACTCGGCGGGCGGTGCCGTCGAGCTCGTCGAGACGGTGCGCCGCCATCCGCGGGACGAGGTCGTCGCCCTCGGCATGGACGATCTGACGCCCGAGGGCACGGAGGATCCCGGCCGGTTCCGCGAGGCGTTCGCGCTCGCGCGCCGCTCCGGGCTCGCCCTCACGGCGCATGTCGGCGAGACGGACCGGTCCGAGCCCGACTCCGTGCGGATCGCACTGGACGTGCTGCAGGTCGACCGCATCGACCACGGCTACCGGATCCTGGACGACCCGGACCTGGTCGCGCGGGCCCGCGACTCCGGCATCGGCCTCACCACGACGCCTGTCTCCACGACGATCTGCTCGGGCTGGACGCTCGACCCCGCGCACCGGATCGCAGCCATGGTGCGTGCCGGACTCCGCGTCACCGTGTCGACCGACGACGCGGTCTTCTTCCGCACCGACATCGGCCGCGAGTACCGCGAGGCGCTGCCAGCGCTCGGCATCGGCATCGAGGACGCCTGCACGATCGCACGGAACGGAGTGGAGGCGTCGTTCCTCCCTCCGGAGGAGAAGGCGCGACTGCGGGACGAGTTCGACCGGGAGATCGCGGGGCTGCTGGCGGGGCGGGACTCCGGGGCATCCTGAGCCTCGCTGAGCCAGTAGCCCGCAGCGCGGCGTGGCGGGATCCGCTTCCGCAGGGGGTGAGGACGGCGGCGGGTGTTCGGGAGGCGTGGGTCTCGATACGCCCCTGCGGGGCTACTCGACCAGCAGAAAGGGGCGCCCCTGCGGGGCTGCTCGACCGGCAGGCAGAGGTCAGCCGGCGGAGGCCAGGGTCAGCCGGCGGAGGGCCGGGGAACGCGGGCCAGCAGGTCCGCGTGGCCGCGTACCCGCACGGCGTCGACGCCCGCGTCGTCGTCGAGCGAGATCAGCAGGATCTCGAGCCCGCGCCAGAACGCCACGATCTCGCGGGCGAGCACGGGCACGTCCTCGGCGGCCACGCCCGACTCGGCGAGCGCCCGGCGCAGCTCCGGCTGCAGGAACTCGTCGAAACGCCCGCGCATCGCCCGCCACTCCTCGGCCTGCTCGAACGCGGCGAGCCCGAAGACCTGGAAGAACAGGCGCAGGTACGGGCGGTTGCCGGCCGAGGCGAGCGCCTCCCACGCGCGGTCGAGCCGCTCGTCGAGCGGGCGCCCGGGCGCGAGCAGCTCGTCGGCCGCGCGCCGCATGTCGGGGAAGCGCCGCGCGGCGGCGACGAGCGCCTCGGACAGCAGCTCGGCGCGGGAGCCGAAGTAGTACAGCAGCATGCGGTTGTTGGAGTCGGCCGCGCGGGCCAGAGCGCGCAGCGACACGTTCGCCACGCCGTGCTCGAGGATGTGGTCGACGATGCTCTCGAGCAGCAGCGCGCGCCTCGTCGGAGCGGTCGTCATCGCGTCGCTCCCCTCGGCCGGACCCGCGTCAGCGTATCGGCAAGGGGGGACGCGGGCGTCGACCCGTGGTGTATCCATGTGCAGGAGCACGACGCAGCACCGGAGACGACGCAGCACCGGAAGGGGACGCGATGGCACCGCCGCGCAGGAAGGCCACGCTCGTGGCCGTCGCCGAGCGCGCCGGAGTGTCGCTGAAGACCGCGTCGAACGTCGTGAACGGCACCGGTCGCATGGCCGACGAGACGCGCCAGCGCGTGCGCGCCGCCGTGGACGAGCTGGGCTACACCGTCAACGTCGCCGCGAGGAACCTCACGCGCGGGCGCACCGACTCCGTCACCCTCGCGGTCCCCACGCTCAGGGCCGCCTACCTGGCCGAACTGGCCGAGGTCGTCGTCGACACGGCGCGCCGGAGGGATCTCGTCGTCTACGTGACGACGTATCCGGACGAGGGCCGCACCGGCTCGCGCCGGCTGCTGCAGCAGTTCAACTCGCAGCTCACCGACGGACTGCTGCTCTCGCTGTCCGAGCACGAGACGCTCGACCGCGAGGCGCTGGACGTGCCGTACCCGCTCGTCTGCCTCGGCTCGCGGAACACCTACGGGCTGACCGACCGGGTGACCACGGACGACGTCGACGACGCCCGCACCGCCACAGCGCATTTGCTCGAGCGGGGCAGCACGTCGATCGCGGTGGTGGGAGCGCACGTGCCGTTCGACGCGGCGAGCATCGGCGCCGCCCGCGAGGGCAACGCGGAGCTGCGGCTGCGCGGAGTGCTCGAGGAGGTGCGGGCGTCGGGACGCGTGCTGGATCCGCGACTGGTCGGCGTCTCGGGCTACGACTGGACGATCGGCTCGGGGTTCCGCGTGACGCGCGACCTCGTCGAGTCGGGGATCCCGTTCGACGGCCTGGTGTGCCTGAACGACGGCCTGGCCATCGGAGCGGTCTCGGCCCTGCGCGAGGGCGGGCTGCGGATCCCCGAGGACGTCCAGGTCATCGGCTTCGACGACGTCGAGGAGTCGGCGTACCTGAATCCGCCCCTCACGACGATGGACTCGCGGATCGCGTGGATCGCCGAGACGGCCCTCGACCGGCTGATCGCCCGCATCGACCACGGGACGGGACCGACGACGACCGATTACGGCCACTCGCGGGTCATCGAGCGCGCGACGACGAGGCCCGACGGAAAACGCTTCTTGCGGACCGAGCGTCCCGCGGTCTAGATTCACCCCCGTGGTACAGCGCTGTACCACGCAGGACCTGCGATGACGGAGGACTCCCTTGACCCGATCGATCGACCGATCGACCACCCGCCCGGCGACGAGCCGGGCGCCCCGACGCCGGAACGGCGTCCTCGCCGCGGCTGCGGCCGGGCGGCCCGTCCACCCGGCGATCGCCGTTCCCGCTGCGATCGTCCTCGCCGCGGCCGGCGCTCCCGCCGCTGACTCCCCCGCCGCTGCGGGTCGCCTCGCCGCGGCCGCCGACGCCTCGCGCGCCCTCCGGCAGCCGCTGCGCTGACCCCTCCCCGCTCGCGCTCGGAACCCCGAGCGCGCCCCTGCCGTCCCCGGATGCGGCGGATCCGACCACGATCCGCCCCTCCGCGACCGCCTCAGACCTGTCCGACACCCAGCACCCGACACAGCACCTGCCATCACAGACAAGGAACAGACACCGTGCGAACTCTCTCCAAGAAGGTCACGACCGCCGTCGCCGTCGCCCTCCCGCTCGCCCTCGCCCTGACGGCCTGCTCCGGCGGAGGCTCGTCCTCCGGCGGTGACGGCGGAGGGGACGGCGACAACACCCTGACCGTCTGGGCCTGGGACCCGGCGTTCAACATCGCCGCTCTCGAGGAGGCCGAGAAGATCTACCAGAAGGACAACCCGGACTTCTCGCTCGACATCATCGAGACGCCGTGGGAGGACCTGCAGCCCAAGCTCACGACCCTCGCCCAGTCGCGGCAGTACGAGGAGCTGCCCGACATCTTCCTCATGCAGAACAACGCGTTCCAGAAGAACGCGCTCAACTACCCCGAGATCTTCAGCGAGATCTCGACCGACGCCGTCGACTTCTCGGAGTTCCCCGAGGCCGTCACCGCGTACTCCACCGTCGACGGCGTGAACTACGGCGTGCCGTTCGACTCCGGCACCGCGGTCACCGCGCTGCGCACCGACGTGCTCGAGGCGGCCGGCTACACGATCGACGACTTCACCGACATCACCTGGGACGAGTTCCTGACCAAGGGCGAGGACGTCCTGGCGAAGACCGGCTCGCCGCTGCTGTCGGGCCAGGCGGGCTCCGCCGACATGATCATGATGATGCTGCAGAGCGCGGGAGCGAGCCTCTTCGACGACGAGGGCATGCCCACGATCAGCGACAACGACGCGCTGCTCAGCGCCATCGACACCTACAAGCAGCTCGTCGAGTCGGGCGTCTTCGTCGAGGTCAACTCGTGGGACGAGTACCTCGGCACCTTCGTGAACGGCTCGGTCGGCGGCACCATCAACGGCATCTGGATCGTCGGCTCGATCCAGGCGGCCGAGGACCAGGCCGGCAAGTGGCAGGTCACCAACGTCCCGTCGCTCGACAGCGTCGACGGCGCGACCAACTACACCGCCAACGGCGGATCGTCGTGGACGATCAGCTCGAACGCCGACGTCGACCTCGCGACCGACTTCCTCGCGTCGACCTTCGCCGGCTCGACCGAGCTGTACGACACGATCCTCCCCGCCACCGGCGCCGTCGCCAACTGGCTCCCCGCCGCGTCCTCGGCCGCGTACGAGCAGCCCAGCGAGTACTTCGGCGGACAGCCGATCTTCTCGGAGGTCGCGCAGTTCGGCGCCGAGGTGCCCAGCAACAACACCGGTGCGTACTACTACGAGGGCCGCGACTCCGTCAGCGCGGCGATCACGCAGATCATCGGAGGCGCCGACCCGGCCAAGGCGCTCGAGGAGGCGCAGGCGAACGTCGAGTTCGCGATGAGCTGATTTTTCTGGACCGGGTCGGGGCGCACGCCCCGGCCCGGTCCCCCCTCTTCCTCCTCCTGCAGATTGCGAGCACCCCGTGACGACCTCCGCGCCACCGCGCACCCGACCCCGCGTTCCGCCGCAGAGGCAGCGCGACTCCCGCCGACCCGTGAGGATGACCGGCGAGCGCCGCCGCAGCCTCACCGGCTGGGCGTTCCTCCTGCCGGCCTCGCTGCTGATCCTGCTGGTCAGCTTCCTGCCGATGGCTCAGGCGTTCCTGCTCTCGCTGCAGACCGGACGCGGCGCGAACCTCTCGTTCGCGCAGCCCTTCTGGCTCAACTACGAGCGGCTGCTGCAGGACGAGATCTTCCGCCTGACGCTGCAGAACACCTTCATCTACCTGCTCATCCAGGTGCCGGTGATGCTGATCATGGCGCTGGTGCTCGCCAACCTGCTCAACGACCGCACTCTGAAGTACAAGACCTTCTGGCGCACCGCGATCTTCCTGCCCTGCGCCGTCTCGCTCGTCGCCTACTCGCTGGTGTTCCGCACGATCTTCGCGAACGACGGCTTCGTCAACGACGTGCTGCTGGGCATCGGCCTGATCGACGGCCCGGTCAACTGGCTCGGCAACCCCGAGACCGCGCGCTTCGTCATCATCCTCGGACTGCTCTGGCGCTGGACCGGCTACAACATGGTCTTCTACCTGGCGGCCCTGCAGAACGTCGACTACTCCAGCATCGAGGCGGCGAAGATGGACGGCGCGAGCTCGCTGCAGACCTTCTTCCACGTCACGATCCCGCAGCTGAAGCCGATCATCCTGCTCACCGCGATCATGTCGACGAACGGCACTCTGCAGCTCTTCGACGAGTCGTGGGCGCTGACTCGGGGCGGCCCGGCGTACACGACCATGTCGATGTCGCACTACCTCTACGAGGTCTCGTTCCTCAAGAACCCGAACTTCGGGTACGCCTCGGCCCTGTCGTACGTGATCCTCATCCTCGTCGCGGTCCTCGCGTTCGCCCAGCTGAAAGTCGGTGACAAGCGTGACTGACCCCGCCCGCACCCTCCCCGTGACGGATCCCGTCCTCTCGCTCCCCGAGACGGAGTCCTCCGGGCCCACGACCCCGGCCAAGCGCTCGGTCCCGGTGGCCTCGCGCCTGCGCGCGGTGCCGAAGTACGCGTTCCTCACGGTCTTCGCGATCTTCTCGATCTTCCCGCTGTACTTCATGGCCGTCTCGGCGACCAACACCAGCCAGGACGTGCTGGACTCGCGCATGCTTCCCGGCACGCAGCTGTTCGAGAACTTCAGCAAGCTCTCGGGGCTGCAGGACGTGGGCGGAGCGATGTGGAACTCCGCCACCGTCGCCATCGGCACCACGGTGCTCGCCCTGATCGTCTGCTCGATCGCCGGCTACGGCTTCGAGGTCTTCCACTCGCGGGGCAAGGACCTCGTGATGGCGATCCTCCTGATCGCGATCATGATCCCGTTCGCGGCGACCATGATCCCGCTGTTCCAGGTCTTCGCCGAGGTCGGGATGGTCAACTCGCTCGCCGCGGTCATCATCCCGGCGATCTCGACCCCGTTCCTGATCCTGCTGTTCCGCCAGGCCTCGCGCTCGTTCCCGTACGAGATCATCGAGGCCGCCCGGATCGACGGAGTGAGCGAGCTGGGCATCTTCGCCCGCATCTACCTGCCGTCGATGAAGTCGACCTACGCGGCCGCCGCCGTCATCACCTTCATGACCGCCTGGAACAACTTCCTCTGGCCCAAGGTGATCCTGGTCAACAACGACTTCCAGACCATGCCGATGCTGATCTCGAACCTCGCCGCCGGCTACGTGACCGACTACGGAGTGCTGATGCTGGCCGTGCTGCTGGCCTCGGTGCCGACGATGGTCGTCTTCATGATCCTGCAGCGCTCGTTCGCCGAGGGCATCACGGGAGCGATCAAGTGAGCCTCGCGCACGACCCGCGGCCCGCCGCTCCCGCCTCCCCGGGCTTCGACCCGTCGCGGCTGTCCGACCCCGGATACTTCGCCGAGAACCGGCGGCCGGCCCACTCCGACCACCGCTGGTTCCGGTCGGCGGACGAGGCCGCGACGGGCGTCAGCTCGTTCGAGCAGTCGCTGAACGGGCTGTGGCGGATCCACTGCTCGCCCGACCTCGCGGGCACGGTCCCCGGATTCGAGCAGCCGGACTTCGACGCGGACGACTGGGACACGATCCCGGTCCCGGCGCACATCCAGCTGCACGGCTACGACCGCCCGCAGTACGTGAACACGCAGTACCCCTGGGACGGGCACGAGGACCTCGCGCCCGGGCAGGCTCCGCAGCGCCTCAATCCGGTGGCGTCGTACCGGACCGTGTTCACCCTCCACGCGCCGCTGGAGCCCGGCGAGCGGATCGCGCTCGACGTCCGCGGCGCAGAGAGCGCGATCGCGCTCTGGCTGAACGGGCGCTGGCTCGGGTTCTCGGCCGACAGCTTCTCGCCGGCCGAGTTCGACCTCACCGAGCTGCTGGTCGAGGGCGAGAACGTGCTCGCCGCGCAGGTGGTCAAGTGGAGCGCCGGGTCGTGGCTCGAGGACCAGGACTTCTTCCGGTTCTCGGGGATCTTCCGCGACGTGGTGCTGCTGCGCCGGCCGCGGACGCACCTCGAGGACCTGCGCGTCTCGACCGTCGTCGAGGACGGCTCCGCCGAGATCTCGGTGCAGTTGAGCCTCGACGGCGACGGCACGGCGGTCGTCGAGCTCGAGGGAGTCGGAGTGCTGCGGCAGGACGCGGACGGGCGCCACCGCATCCGGCTCGCCGACCCGCGGCTGTGGAGCCCCGAGGACCCGCACCTGCACCGCCTCGTCGTGCGCGTGCGCGATGCGGAGGGCGCCGAGACGGAGGTCGTGCCGCAGTCGGTGGGACTGCGCCGCTTCGCGATCGAGGACGGGGTGCTGAAGCTCAACGGCCGCCGCGTCGTGTTCTTCGGAGTGAACCGGCACGAGTTCGGCGCGAACGGCCGCGTCGTCACGCGCGAGCAGACGGAGGAGGATCTGCGGATCCTCAAGCGCGCGGGCGTGAACGCGATCCGCACCAGCCACTACCCCAACAACTCCTTCTTCTACGAGCTCGCCGACGAGTACGGATTCCTGGTCGTCGACGAGATGAACCTCGAGACGCACGGCGTGTGGGACCGGGTCCGCTACCTCGACGCCCCGCTCGAGGAGGCGGTGCCCGGCGACGACGGCCGGTGGGCCGCCGCGCTGCGCGATCGCGCGACGAGCCTCGTCGAGCGCGACAAGAACCACCCGAGCGTGGTGATGTGGTCGCTCGGCAACGAGTCGTTCGGCGGCAGCGTGCTGCGCGACCTGGCGGACTGGTTCCGCGAGGTCGACGACCGCCCCGTGCACTACGAGGGCGTGCACTGGGACTCCCGCTATCCCGACACGACGGACGTCGTCAGCCAGATGTACACGCCGGCCGCCGAGGTCGAGGCGTACCTCAGCGAGCACCGCGACAAGCCGTTCGTGCTGTGCGAGTACGCGCACGCCATGGGCAACTCCTTCGGCGCGGTCGACCGCTACCTCGACCTGGCCTACCGCGAGCCGCTGTTCCAGGGCGGCTTCATCTGGGACTTCGCCGACCAGGCGATCGCGATCATCGACCGGCACGGCGTCCCCTATTTCGGCTACGGGGGCGACCACGGCGAGGCGCCGCACGACGGCGACTTCAGCGGCAACGGCATCCTGTTCGCCGACCGCGCGCCGACGCCGAAGCTGCAGGAGGTCGCGTTCCTCTACCAGCCGTTCCGGATCGAGGTGACCCGGGAGGGGATCGCGATCGAGAACCGGCTGCTGTCGACTCCGTCGTCCGCGTTCGACGCGGTGGTCGTGCTGCGGCGGGAGGGCCGCGTCCTCGCCGAGCAGACGCTCGAGACCGCGGTCCGGCCCGGCGAGCGGGCGACCTTCGCGAGCCCGGTGGCAGTGCCGGAGCTGCCGGGCGAGTACACGCTCGACGTCGAGCTGCGGCTGCCGTCGTCGACGCGGTGGGCCGAGGCGGGTCACGTCGTCGCCCGCGGCCAGCGCGTGCTCGAGGTGACGGGTCGACCGCACCTCGAGCGGCACCCGCGGCCCGAGGTCGTCGAGGGCACCCACAACGTGGGCGTGCGCGGCGAGGGCTTCAGCGTGCTCTTCTCGCACCTGCACGGCGGGCTGCAGTCGTACCGCTGGGGCGGCGGCCCCGAGGGCGGGCGCGAGCTGCTCGACTCGATGCCGATGCCGTCCTTCTGGCACGCGCCCACGTCGAACGAGCGCGGCTGGGGCGGTCCGTTCGAGGACGGCCAGTGGCTGCTCGCGAGCCGGTACGCCCGGGCGGCGGGCGGGGCGCTGCGCACCGCGCGGGTCTCCTCCGACGACTCGGCCGTGACCGTCGGCTTCAGCTACGAGCTGCCCACGGCTCCGCGGACGACGTGCGACGTCGACTACCGGGTGACCGGCGACGGGCGGATCGAGGTGACCGTCGCGATGGACGTGCCCGACGGCCTGCCGGACCTGCCCGAGTTCGGGATGCAGTGGACGACGGGCGCCGACGCGCACCGCCTCCGCTGGTACGGCGACGGACCCGACGAGTGCTACTCCGATCGCCGCCTCGGCGCACGGCTCGACGTCTGGGAGAGCGACGTGGCGCGGGAGCTGACCCCGTACCTCAAGCCCCAGGAGTCGGGCAGCCGCACCGGGGTGCGCTGGGCCGAGGTGACCGGCGACGACGGCTGGGGCCTGCGGATGGACAGCGACGGCGGGATGGAGTTCTCGGCGCTGCACTGGACGCCGTTCGAGGTCGAGAACGCGCGGCACCCGAACGAACTGCCGCCCGTGCAGCGCACCGTGCTGCGGCCGGCGCTGGTGCGGCGCGGAGTCGCGGGCGACGACTCCTGGGGTGCGCGCACGCATCCGGAGTACCTGGTGCGGCCGCGCGACGGCCGGCTGGTGTTCCGCTTCGGAGTGTCGGGGGTGTCCGGAGACTGACGCGCGGCTCCCGCTCCGCTACGGTGAACCAACTGGTTCAGATCGCCGCTCCTCGCTCGCGAGGGGCGGCGATCGCCGTACTCGACGAGGGGATGCGCATGCCGAAGAGGATCGTTCTGGGAGTGTTCGAGGCGGGGACGCCGCACGTCGGCGGCACCATCAGCTGGTCGCACGAGCGCAGCCGCGACGGCGACTTCCGCGACATCGAGTACTGGATGCGCATGGCGCGGCTGCTCGACGACGCCGGCTTCGACTTCCTCTTCTTCGCGGGCGGCTCCTTCGGCTACTCCTCCCGCCGTGGCGAGCTCTCGACGACGCTGATCGAGGCGGGCATGACCTTCGCCCTCGACGGCGCGTACATCATCCCCGCCCTCGCGGTCGTCACGGAGCGGCTGAACTTCGTGGTGACCTCGACGACCGGAGCCGATCACCCGCTGCACGCGGTGCGCAAGTTCTCGACGCTGGACCACGTGACGCGGGGCCGGATCGGCTGGAACATCGTCACCGGCGCCTCGCAGAACACGATGGCGGCGATGCTCGGCCAGCCGATGGTGCCGCACGACGAGCGCTACCGGGCGGCGCAGGAGTACGTCGACGTGACGTACTCGTTCTGGGAGGGCGGGCTCGACGACGACGTCATCGTGCTCGACCACGAGGAGGGGGTCTTCGCAGATCCTGCCCGGATCCACCCGGTGTCATTCGAGGGCGAGTTCTACCGCTCCGAGGGGTACCACACGCTGCCGCCGTCGCCGCAGCGCTCGCCCCTGCTGTTCCAGGCGGGCACCTCGCCGGTGGGCCGCGCGTTCGCGGCGAAGAACGCCGAGTGCGTGTTCGTGCAGGGATCGACGTACGCGAAGGTGGCGTCCGACATCGCGGACATCCGCCGACGGGCCGCCGAGAACGGGCGCGATCCGGCGTCGCTCAAAGTGATGGTGGGGGTGACGGTCGTCGTCGGCGAGACCTCGGAGGACGCGGCGCGGCTCCGGGCCGAGTTCGACGCACTGCAGACGGACGAGCTGGCCGCGCACTACTACGCGGGGAACACGGGAGTGGACCTGCTGCAGTACGACCCCGACCGCGCGCTCGCCGAGCAGCTCGTGCTCGACGACCAGGCGGGGCAGATGGGCACGAGCAACATCGAGCGCTTCCTCCGCCGCCCGGACGGCTCGGCGCCGACGGTGCGCGAGATCCTCGACGAACTCAAGGGCAAGGGCACCCGCGGTTTCGCGGTGACGGGCTCCCCCACCGAGGTGGCCGACGAGCTCGAGCGGATGATGGACGAGACGGACCTCGACGGCATCATGCTCGAGGCGGTGTTCGGCATCGCGTCGCTCTCGGACTTCGTGACCCTGGTGCAGCCGGAGCTGCGCCGCCGCGGCCGCCTCGACCCGGAGCCGGCCGGCGCGACCTTCCGCGAGCGGATGCTCGGCACGGGCCCGCACCTGGCGCCCGAGCACCACGCGGCGTCCTTCCGGCCTGCGGGGTGACCGACCCCCCGATCCTGCCCCTGGGCATGCGCCGCCCTCGCTGATCGAGTAGCCCGCGCAGCGGGCGTATCGAGATCCCCACCGCTGGAACGGGCAGGTCTCGATACGCCCCCACGGGGCTACTCGACCAGCAAGGCCGGGCCCACCCCTTGCTGATCGAGTAGCCCGCGCAGCGGGCGTATCGAGATCCCCACCGCTGGAACGGGCAGGTCTCGATACGCCCCCACGGGGCTACTCGACCAGCAAGGCCGGGCCCACCCCTTGCTGATCGAGTAGCCCGCGCAGCGGGCGTATCGAGATCCCCACCGCTGGAACGGGCAGGTCTCGATACGCCCCCACGGGGCTACTCGACCAGCAAGGCCGGGCCCACCCCTTGCTGATCGAGTAGCCCGCGCAGCGGGCGTATCGAGATCCCCACCGGTGGAAGGACGAGCCGTCCGGCGCGCGTCACCGCTCCCAGCTGAAGCGGATGACCCCGCCGCCATCGACCACCATCCCTACGAAGCGGGCGACAGCGGCGGCGAGCACGACGGCGCCCAGGATCCAGCCGATGACTGTGCGCCGGCGCCGGCGCGCAGCGGACCAGCCCGAGAACCCGCAGGCGATCGCGAGGCAGGCGAGGGACGCGACCGACCCCCACCGCGCGGCGTCCGTCATCGCCGCGCCCAGCAGAGCACCCGCCCAGCTCACGAGTGCGGCGAGGACGAAGATCGCGCTCGAGACGAGCCATCCGGCGAGCGCGACCGCGTCGCGCCAGTCCTCCGCGGGCAGGGCGAGGTGCAGGCGCTCCTCGGCCGAGAGCCGGAAGCGGTCGCGGTACCGCTCGATGTCCGGAAGCAGCCGGACGACCGCGGCGGGCAGGTCACCGGTCGGCAGCGCGAGGAACTCGGGGAGATCAGACGGCGAGACGCGGGAGGCCGCCAGCAGGCGAGCGGCGCGGTCGAGCTCGAGCGGCGTCGGCTCGGTGTCCAGCGCGAGGGACCAGCGTCCGGCCTGGTCGGGTGCTCCGAGCTCGCGGTAGAACGCGACCAGCGCCGCGCGGGCCCCCGACTCGTGGGGCGCACGGCGGACGCGCGTCCTGAGCAGCTCCAATGCGGCAGCTCGTCGGCCGGACACCCAGAGTCCTGTCGCCCGTGCGACCGCTTCCGTCTCGTCCACCGCCCCATCGTGCCAGTGCTGTCTCCTCCAGCTGGTGCCGCCTGTCCCTCGGATCGCGTGGATCTCGGAACTCCCCCGTCTACTCGACCAGCGACCAGCACCAGGGCATGCGCCACCCTTGCTGATCGAGTAGCCCGCGCAGCGGGCGTATCGAGATCCCCACCGCCGGCAGTTTCCGCCTCCACACCTCGCCGTCACGATCGGCTCTCCCCAGAACGGTGAGTGACGCGGTCCTCCGAGTGCGCTGGATCGGCACGCTTGCCCTCATGGCCTCCGTCTACATACTCCGCTGCAGCGACGGCAGCTACTACGTCGGGAGCACGCGCTCGCTCCACCGCCGCGTCGACGCGCACATAATGGGGAAGGGCGCTGCGTATACGAGCAGACGCCTTCCGGTCACCCTGCTCTGGCATCAGGAGTTCGAGAGCATCGCCGAGGCGTTCTGGTGGGAGAAGCGCATCCAGAACTGGAGTCGAGCGAAGCGCGAGGCTCTGATGCGCGGCGACTACGTCGCGCTGCGAGCCGCGTCGAAGAAGGTGTTCCGCCCACCGGAGGAAGGCGCGGGCGACGCGAACCGCTGACGTGGCGGGTCTCGATACGCCCCTCTGGGGCTACTCGACCAGCAAGGGGAGGGTGACCCCCGATCCTGCTGATCGAGCAGGCCGCGCCGGAGAGGACGCCCGCCGATCCTGCTGATCGAGCAGGCCGCGCAGCGGACGTATCGAGATCCGCCTCGACCGACACTCGGAACACGTGGGTCTCGATACGCCCCTCCGGGGCTACTCGACCAGCAAAGCGCCCCACTGCTGACCGAGTAGGCCGCGCAGCGGACTGCTCGACCAGCGAGGGGAGGGCGGCTTCGGGTGTGTCAGCTGACGCGGATGAGGGTGCGCTGCCAGCCGGACGAGCCGTCGGGGGCGATGGGGGCGCGCTCCTCGATCTGGAGCTCGCCGTTCGCGTCCGTCGCGCGGACGGCGACGTAGTGCGAGCCGGACTCGGCCTGCCAGTCGACGTACCACTGCACCCAGGTGTCGGTGTTGACCGGGGTCGAGAGCGTCGCGGGCTGCCAGTCGCCGTTGTCGATGCTGACCTCGACCTTGTCGATGCCGACGGTCTGGGCCCACGCCATACCCGCGATCTTGGTCGGTCCGGCGGGGATCGCCGCGTCGATCCGGGGGGTGTCGATGCGCGCCGACATCTTGATCGGCGCCTCGGCGGAGTAGCCGCGCGGCGTCCAGTAGGCCTCGTCCGCGGCGAAGGTGGTCACCTTGAGCTCGGTCAGCCATTTGGTCGCCGAGACGTAGCCGTAGAGGCCGGGCACGACCATCCGCACCGGGAAGCCGTGCTCCAGCGGCAGGGGCTCGCCGTTCATCGCGACCGCGAGGATCGCGTCGAGGCCGTCGTCGGTGAGGGCCTCGAGCGGGGTGCTCGCGGTGTAGCCGTCGACGCTGCGAGACAGCACCATGTCGGCGCCGGACTGCACGCCCGCGCGGGCGAGCACGTCGCGGATCGGGACTCCGAGCCACTTCGCGTTGCCGACCAGGTTGCCGCCGACCTCGTTCGAGACGCAGGTCAGGGTCACTCCGTACTCGTCCAGGCCCATGTCGAGCAGGTCCTGGAAGCTCATCACGACCTCCTCGTCGACCATGCCGGTGATGGTCAGGGTCCAGGTCGAGGGGTCGATGCTGGGCACGGTCAGCGCGGTGTCGACGCGGTAGAAGTCGGCGTTGGGCGTGTAGAGCGGCGAGAGGCCGTCGATGTCGAGCTCGGCGCCGGCGGGAACCGTGAGGGTGGTGCGCGGGCTCGGCAGGCGCAGGGCCTCGCGGACGCCGGCGATGGTGGAGGTGGCGGCGCTGACGACGCGGGCTCCGGCGCCCACGACCACGGCGCCGACGGCGGCGATGAGCGAGACGCGGAGGAATCCGCGGCGCTCGAGGCCGGCGGAGTGCGCCGGGACCCGGCCCTGCGCCTCCGCGGCGCGGGCCGAGCGCCAGCGGCGCAGGCGCGAGGTGAGCAGGTGCAGCACGACGATCGCGACGACGAGGCCGAGGAGTGTCGGCACGGCCGAGAGCGGAGTCGCTCCGGCGCGGGTGACGATGGCGGCGATCGAGAGGACGCCGGCGAGCACGAGGATCAGCTGGCCGAGCGGCGGGCGGGTCAGCTGCAGCACTCCGGCGAGCGCCGAGGCGACGAGGACCGCCACACCGATCCCGGCGAGCAGGAAGACCTTGTCGTTCTCGCCGAAGGTCGTGATCGCGAACTCCTTGAGGGGCCGCGGCACGATGTCGACGACGAAGGAGCCGAGCGCGAGGACGGGGCTGGCCGTCCGGGCGACGGCGAGGGCGACCAGCTCGGCGACCGCGAGGAGGACACCGGCGGTGACGACTCCTGCGAGGGCGGCGAGAAGGAGGAATCGCCTCTGGCGCACGGGTCCCGCTGTCTCGTTCATAGGTGCAGTTTTCGCCCCTGACCTGCCCGTTCGCCGGGTACCCCTGGTTTGGTCCACCGGCCCGGATTCAGGTCACGGTTCGGTAACGCTTCGCGCCCGGCACTCACCGCGAGCTGCCACCTCACCGAGCCCCGGACGGGGAGCCGTGGACCGGACCGGCGTCTCGCGGAGGGCGGACGACGACGGCCGCCGGAGGAGCTCCCCCGACGGCCGCCGTCGCTCAGCGCGGTGCGCTCAGCAGGTGCGCGCGGTGTACGGCGCCGGTGTCGCCGTCGTCACGGGCGATCCGTTCACCGTGCCGGTCGCGGTGACCGTCGCAGTGCCCGCCGGGATCGAGGCGGCACGCGTCGTGAACGAGTGCGTCACCGTCTTCCCCGGAGCGACTCCCGTGAACGCCTTCGAGCCGAACGACGAGGCGATGGTGAGGCCCGTCGCGACCGTCGAGTCGTTGCGCGCCGTCACCGTCAGCACGACCTTGCCCGAGATGCAGCGCGACGAGGTGGTGACCGTGGTCTTCAGCGCCGCAGCGCTCTCCCTCACGATCGCCAGCCGGTACGTCGCCGTCGTCGTGTGGTCCTGAGCGGAGGAGGTGATCACGACGTTCGTGGTCCCCGTCGCCGCCAGGCCCACCGTGCGCAGCTCGGTGTCGTCGATCAGCACGCCGTCGACGCGGACCAGTCCGCTCGCGACGGCCGGGTCGAGGTCGAGCGAGACGCTCGTCGTCGAAGCCGGCACCGTGAGCGTGTAGTCGCGCACACCGGTCGCGAGCGCCGGAGCGAGGGTCCCGACGTCCGATGTCATCTTCGCGAGCTCAGCGCTCGTGCCGAACGAGGTCGACTCGGTCGTGTAGACGCCGAAGACGCCGCCGACGTTGCTGGTCGTGTTGATCCCCTGGAAGCGCACGGTCACGACCGGCACCTTCTGGCCCTTCGCGTCGAGCACGTAGTTCCCGGCGAGGTCGCGCTTGTAGCCGTCCCGCGCGGCGATCCCGTCGAGGATCGCCTTCGGGATCTCGTCGTACTGGATGTACCAGTTCGTCGATCCGGCCGCACCCGAGACCACCTCGGTCTTGAGCTTCACGCCGTTGAGGAGGACGTCGAAGGTGCGTCCCGCGTCGCCGCCGTAGTAGCGGACGCCGAGGTAGTTCTTCGGCAGCGTCGGGTCGACGATCATGTCGTACTGGAACCACGCCTCGGGCGAGCGCTCGCCGTCGCGGTAGCCCTCTCCCCGCCAGGTCCCGACGCTCGAGCGGTTGTACTCGTAGTTCTTGTCGGCCTCGCTGTTGTTGTTGTCGAACGAGGTGAGCGAGTCGATCGTCGTCTCCTCGGTGCGCAGCTGCTGCTTCTCCTTGAGGATCAGCGCCTGCGCCTCCGGGGAGTCGGGAGCGATCAGCGTGAGGTACGTCGCGTAGCGCGCGTCGTGGAGGCTGTAGTACGGCTCGAAGACGCGGGCTGCCGAGGCGGCGTCGACGTTCTTCATGCCGAACCGCATCGTCTCGAGGCCGTTGTTGTTCACCGCGTCCGGCAGGCGCACCAGGTTGTCCCGGATGCCGGCCTTCCACGCGTCCGCGTCGGCGACGACCACGTTCGAGTTGACCGTCTTGTCAGCGACGCCCATCTGCACGAGCACGCCCGCGGGGTAGGACGCCTCGACGTTGTTCCGGTTCAGCTCGGTCGCGAGCAGCACGGGGCCGTACTTGAAGGCCGCGAAGTTCGCGTTCTCGGTCTCGGCCGAGACGGTGACCTTCGCCGGGAGCTTCCAGGTGAGGGTGTCGCCGGCCGCGACGGGGACGACGACGTAGCCGCCCTCGGTGATCGAGGCGATGCTGCGCGGCGCCCCGTTCACCGTGAGGGTGGGCGCCCCGTCGACCCAGGCGGGGATGCGGAGGCGGACGGTCGCGCCCGAGGCGACAATGCCGTCGTCGAGACCGGCGACGGTGAAGGTCGCGGTGTCGGTGTCGGGGATGTCGGCCGTCTGCGTGAGCGTCAGGTTCGACGCCTGCGACGTCAGCACGGAGGAGCGGAACATGTTCACGTAGACCGTGTTCTCGCCCTCGAAGTAGATCGAGTCGCCGAGCTTCGTGAAGCTCTCGATGCCCGAGCCGTGGTCGCACCAGAACTCGTCCTGCTCCTTGCCGAAGACCTTGGCGTAGCCGGCGGTCTGGGGCTGGAAGTAGGTCACCATCCCCGTGTCCGGGTTCTGCGAGGCGAGGATGCCGTTGATGTACGCGTCTTCATAGAAGTCCGCGTACTTCACGTCCTTCGTCACCTGGAACAGCGCCCGGGACAGCTTGAGCATGTTGTAGATGTTGCAGCCCTCGGACGTCGAGTTCTCGCCGTACCCGGAGGTGCGACCGCTCGTCGCGTAGGCGTAGAGCGTGCCCGGAGCGTGGAAGTGCTCGGACTCGCTGTTGCCGCCGTTGGCGTAGGTGTGCGTCTCGTCGACCATGCGGAAGAAGTTCTCCGCCGCACGGCGGTACATGCCGAGGTCGGCCTTCTCGGCCTCGGTCAGCGTGGCGTACAGCGCCGGGTCGTCGGTGAACACCGTGTAGCGCTTGAGCGCGCCGATCAGCTTGGGGATCGTGGTGTTCGCGTGGAGTCCGTTGAGCACGTCCTCGTTGTTCGCGAGGCGCTCGAACAGGGCCCGCTCGTCGAAGTACTCGGCCGCGCGCTTGTGCTCGGACTTGCCGGTGATCTCGAACAGCTTGTAGAGCGCCTCGTTCATCCCGCCGTACTCGGTGCGCAGGAGCAGCGTCGGGTCGGCCTGGCGGCCGCCCCAGTTGCGGATCCAGGTACCGAAGCCGTCGGCGACGGTGAGCGCCTTGGCCGACACGTCCCGCGGCGCGTACTTCTGCGCGTCGAGGAGGCCCGCGAGCACCTTGTGCAGGTTGTAGAACGGCACGAGCAGTCCGTCGGCTCCCGAGGGGAGGTACGAGACGGGGAACGGCGAGACGTAGCCCGCGTTGGTCGGGTCCTTGAGCGCGTAGGCGTCCTGGACCCTCTTGAGGCCGTCGACCGATGCGGTCAGCTTGGCGAGCAGGGACGCCTTCGTGGTCGGGTCCTCGGCGGTCGAGTAGGCCTGCGAGAGCGCCGAGACGTAGTGGCCGAAGAAGTGGCCCTGGAAGCGGACGTTGCTGTCGCGCTCCCATCCGCCGTACCCGCCGGCCGTCGTGGGGGCGAGGCCCGCCTCGCGGTAGAAGGAGTAGAGGAAGCGCTCGGGGTCGAGGCTGAGCAGGTACTCGACGGTCTGCTTCTCGCCGTTCTCGAGGTACGGGTCCTCGACGTCGACGTCGGACAGACCGGCCTCGAGGAGGTAGATCGAGCTCTCGAGACCCTCGGGGAGGACCTGGACGGTGAAGGTCTTCGTCACCGGCACGCTGCCACCGTAGCTCGCCGATCCGGTGAGGGTCACGGAGGAGGGGGTGCTGCCGGTGGGAGGGGTGACGACCGCGTTGCCGCCGTCGATCGCGATCCGCGCCGGATCGGAGGAGGTCCACGAGAACGTCGAGCCCTTGGCTCCGGTGGTCGGCACCGGGAAATCGAGGACGGTGCTCGAGGGCAGCGCGACCGCGTCGAGGTCGCTCTTCGCGACCGCTGAAGCGTCGAAGGAGGGGTTCCCCGCCTTGGTGAGCGTCACGACGTCGGTCGTCGTGGCGACTCCGTTGTAGAGGACGTACTCGTCGAGCAGGCCGCGCAGGTGCGCGCCGTTGTACTGCGGTCCGTTGAAGCCGAGGGTCTTGGTCGACGTGCCCTCGGAGCCGAGGACGCCGCTGGCCGCGGCGGAGGGTGCGGTCTTGACGGCGCTGGGCTGCTTGACGCCGTTGCGGTAGAACGCGACCTGCTTGGTGGCCTTGTCGTAGGTGGCGACGACGTGCGTCCACGTGTTCGTCGGGAAGAAGGAGGCGCGCGGGGACTCGACGGCGACCTTGTAGGGCTGCCCGCTCGAGGGGCCGATCGAGAGCGCGAGCGGAGTGCCGTCGCCCTCGGAGGTGAGGTACCAGCCGTCGGAGTTGTAGGCCGTCTTGTTCCAGGTGAAGACCTGCTCCCCGGTCATCGCGACGCTCGGGTTGTACCAGAACGAGACGGTGAGGTCGGCGGGCTGGAGGGCGGCCGAGGTGCCGAGGCTCACGGCGTTGGAGCCGTCGAAGGCGAAGGCCTGCCCCGAGAGGCCGGGGGCGTAGCCCGCGGTGCCCTTCTGCACGCCCGTGGGGGTGCTGCGGCCGCTGGTGTCGGTCAGGCTGCCGTCGAAGGGCAGTTCGAGCACCTTCTTCGCGTCGAGCGAGGTGCTCGGTGCGGCGTTCGCGGGCGCTCCGACCGACAGGAGACCTGCCGTGAGCGCCATCACCGCCGCGACTGCGATCGGTGTCCGTCGTCTTGTCGTCATTCGTGGTGCCTCTCGTCGTTGAGATCGTCGTCCAAGGCCGCAGGGGGTGAGCCGGGGACGGGGTTGTGCCGAATGTTACCGTTAACAATTATTTTTCGGTGAGGTTTCGGTGGGCGGGCTGAGCGGGATCGAAGGCTCGACCGCGCGGGGGGATCTCGATACGCCCGCTGCGCGGGCTACTCGATCAGCAGCGGCCGCCCTGCTTGTCAAGCAGCCCCACAGGGGCGTATCGAGACCCGCCGGCCTCGCACTCAGGCCCCGCGCTTCTCCAGCGCCGCCAGGAGGTACGGCGCCGTGCGGCTGCCCTCCACTCGGGCGACGTCCTCGGGCGCGCCCGTCGCGACGATCGTCCCGCCGGCCCGCCCGGCGCCGGGTCCGAGGTCGATCACGTGATCGGCGTCGGCGACGATGCGCATGTCGTGCTCGACCACGATCACGGTGTTGCCCGCGTCGACGAGGCGCTGCAGGTGCTCCAGCAGCCGGTCGGCGTCGGCCGGGTGCAGTCCCGAGGTGGGCTCGTCGAGCAGGTAGAGGGTGTCGCCGCGCTGGGCGCGGCGCAGCTCCGAGGCGAGCTTCACCCGCTGGGCCTCGCCGCCCGAGAGCTCCGGCGCCGGCTGGCCCAGCGAGACGTAGCCGAGACCGACGTCGATCAGCGCGTCGAGGTGCCGGGCGACCTCGGTCTCCCCCGCGAACGCCTCCCGGGCCGCGGTGACGCTCAGCGCCAGCACGTCGGCGATGCTCCGCCCGTCGAGCGTCACCTCGAGCGTCTCGGGGTTGTAGCGCGTGCCGCCGCAGGTGGTGCACGGCGCCTGCACGGTGGGGAGGAACAGCAGCTCCACCTCCATCACGCCCTCGCCCTTGCAGACCGGGCAGCGGCCGCTGGGCAGGTTGAACGAGAAGCGGCTCGCGCCGAAGCGGCGGCGCTTCGCCTCCGGAGTCGCCGCGAACAGCGCGCGCACCCGGTCGAACAGCCCGGTGTAGGTCGCGACGTTGGAGCGGGAGGTGCGCCCGATCGGGGTCTGCCCGACCTGCACGACGCGTCGGAGCCGCTCCGCCGGCCCCGATGCCGCTCCCCGCGTCACCTCGGCCGCCCGGTCGAGCAGCGGGTCCTCGCCCGAGCGCTCCTCCACCTCGGCGGGCGGGTCGCCCGCGAGGTCGGCGCGCAGACTCTCGCGCAGCAGATCCGGCAGCGCCTGGTTCACCAGGGTCGACTTGCCGGAACCGGAGACGCCGGTCACGGCCGTCAGGGCGCCGACCGGGAACGAGACCGAGAGATCGCGCAGGTTGTTGCGCGTCACGCCGACGAGGTCGATCGACAGCGCGGACGACCGGCGCTCGCGCAGCGGGGGGACGGCTCCCGGGAACAGGTAGCGGCGGGTGAGGGAGTCGGACGCGTCGCGGAGCCCGTCGAGCGGACCGGAGTAGACGACGCAGCCGCCGCCGGTGCCCGCGGCGGGGCCGATGTCGACGATCCAGTCGGCCTCGCGGATCACGTCGAGCGAGTGCTCGACGAAGAAGACCGTGTTTCCGGTGGCGCGGAGCGTGCGGAGGATGCCGAGCAGCGCCTCCGTGTCGGCGGGGTGCAGGCCCGCGGAGGGCTCGTCGAGCACGAACACGACGCCGAACAGGCGCGACAGGACCTGAGTGGCCAGGCGCATCCGCTGCAGCTCACCCGAGGACAGGGTCGGCGTCGACCGGTCGAGCGAGAGGTAGCCGAGGCCGAGGTCGATGATCGGCGACATGCGGGCGAGGAGGTCGGCGACGAGACGCTGCGCCGCGAGCCGGGTCTCGGGCGCGAGGACGCGGGCGCCGGTCGGCGTCCAGTCGGGCTCGAGCACGCGCTGCAGGAGGACCTGCAGGTCCTCGAGCGGGAGGGCGGCGAGCTCGGTGATGTCGCGGTCCTCGAAGGTGACGGCGAGCGCCTCGGGCTTCAGCTTGCGCCCGTGGCAGGTGCCGCACGCGACGCTGACGAGGAACTCCGCCGCGCGCTCGCGCATCCGGGCGCTCTTGGAGCCGGCGAAGGTGTCGAGGACGTAGCGGCGCACCCCGAGGAACGTGCTCATGTACCGCGGCTCCACACCGGCGGCGACGGCGGCGCGCACTTCGGCCGGGCCGCGGTCGGTGAAGACGGGGACCTGCGGCGACTCGTCGGTGTGCAGGATCCAGTCGCGATCCTCCGGAGCGAGCTCACGCCACGGCACGTCGATGTCGTAGCCGAGCGAGATGAGGCTGTCGCGCAGCTGCTTGCCGTGCCAGGCGGTGGGCCAGGCGGCGAGGGCGCCGTCGCGGATGGTGAGGGAGTCGTCGGGCACCATCAGCTCGTCGGGCACGTCGTAGACCCGGCCGATGCCGTGGCAGGTGGGGCACGCGCCCTGGACGGTGTTCGCCGAGAAGTCCTCCGCGAGGAGCATCGGCGCCCCCTCCGGGTACGTGCCGACGCGCGAGAAGACCATGCGCACGACGCTCGAGAGCGTGGTCGCGCTGCCGAGGGTGGAGCGGGCCGATCCCCCGGTGCGGCGCTGCGGGAGGGCGACGGCGGGCGGGAGTCCGTCGATCGAGTCGACGTCGGGCACGCCGACCTGGTCGATCAGCCGCCGGGCGTAGGGCGCGACCGACTCGAAGTAGCGGCGCTGGGCCTCGGCGTAGAGGGTGCCGAACGCGAGCGAGCTCTTCCCCGATCCCGAGACGCCGGTGAAGGCGACGAGGGCGTCGCGCGGGAGGTCGACATCGACGCTCTGCAGGTTGTTCTCGCGGGCGCCGCGCACGCGCACCCGGTCGAGGGCGGAGGGGGGCGTCGTTCCGGGGGCGGGCATCCGCTCAGCATCCCACCCGGGGATGGGTGCCCGCAGAACGCCGCGGCGGGGTGCGGTGGATCTCGATACGGCCGCCTACTCGATCAGCAAGAGCTACTGCTGGTCGAGTAGCCGCGCAGCGGCGTATCGAGACCCGCATCCACCAGAAGCCCGGCAGACGGGGATCTCGATACGGCCGCGAGCGGCCTACTCGATCAGGCCGACGGCTCGAGGCCGGCCTGCAGCCGGAGTCCGTCGAGCAGCAGGTCGAGCCCGGAGCGGAACACGTCGAGGTCGTCGTGCGTGGCCATCTCGTCCGCGACCTGGTGCGCGAACGGGAACTCCTCCGGATCGAGCGCGCGCCAGCGGTCGGCGAACTGCGCCAGGAACTCCAGTCGGCCGAGTCCGCTCTCGAGGAACTCCTTGGGCGGCGGCTGCGCGAGGTCGATCGCGACACCCACGACGTAGCTCACGATCGACGACGCCGCGTGGAAGCGCTGCCGGGGCGTGAGGTCCAGCCGCATCAGCTGCTGGCCGATCCGCTCGTGCATCGCCATCGAATTGGGCTGCAGCCCGTTGTTGCGGAGCATGAACTGGCCGAACCACGGCCTGCGGACGAACTCGTCGAAGAGCGCGAGGGCCAGGGCGCGCAGGTTCGCCACGGGGTCGGGGCCGTGGGTGAGCGGCTCGCTGTCCTCGAGGACCCGGCCCATCACCTCCTCCGTCGCCAGGTCGAGCAGCTCGTCGCGGCTCGCCACGTACCAGTAGATGCTCGCGACTCCTCCGCCGAGCCGCGCCGCCAGCGCCCGGAAGGTCAGCGCCGGCTCCCCCGATTCGTCGAGGATCGCGATCGCCTCGGCGAGCACCGTGTCGAGCGAATGCGACGCCCGCTGGCGACCCCGCGCCCGGGCGGGGGCCGCACCGGTGCGCGCGGTCTTCTCGGATCGATCTGCAGGCATGTGTTGCATGTTATCGAACATGGTTCTATGTTGTCGAACGTCGTCCGATAGTCGTACGGCGTTCGAGAGAAAGGTCCGCCATGAGCACGCTCGCCGTCATTCCCACCAAGCCCCCCGCGTACACCTCGCTGCGCGCCGCAGCGCTCCCCCTGGCCGCGCTCTGCCTGGCCTTCTTCGTCGAGATGGTCGACAACACGCTGCTCTCCATCGCCCTGCCCACGATCGGCCGATCGCTCGACAGCGGCACCGCCGGACTGCAGTGGGTGACGGGCGCCTACTCCCTCACCTTCGGCGGCCTGCTGCTGATCGCCGGCTCGGCCGCCGACCGGTTCGGCCGCCGCCGGGTGCTGCTGAGCGGCCTCGCGGCCTTCGGCCTGATCAGCCTCGCCGTCGTCTTCGTCGCCGACATCGGTCAGCTCATCGCCCTGCGGGCGCTGCTCGGCGGTGCTGCGGCAGCCATGGCCCCGGTCACGATGTCGCTGATCTTCCGCCTCTTCGACGACGCGACGCTGCGCATGCGCTCGATCACGATCGTGATGATCGTCGGCATGTCCGGATTCGTCCTGGGCCCCATCCTGGGCGGCTCGGTCCTCAGCCACCTCAGCTGGCAGTGGCTCCTGATCGTCAACGCGCCGATCGCCCTCCTCGCCTGGATCGGCGTCCGCGTCGGCGTGCAGGCCGACCGGCGCGCGGACCTCACCTCCGAGCGGCTCGACCTCCCCGGGGCCGCCCTGACCGTCGCCGCCATCGGGCTCGGCTGCTACACCCTCACCAGCGGCGTGCAGGACGGCTGGCTCTCGCCCGCCACCCTCGCCTGCGCCCTCGGCACGGTCGCCGCGATCGTCGGCTTCGTCGTCCGGGAGCGGCGCGCGGCCTCGCCGATGATCGACCTCGCGCTCTTCCGGACCGGACCCGTCCGAGGCGCGGCGCTCACGCAGCTCGCGGCCTCGATCGCCTTCGCGAGCGTCCTGTTCGGCCTGATCCTGCACTTCCAGTACGCGTACGGCTGGAGCCCGATGCAGGCCGGCATCGCGAACCTGCCGATCATCGTCACGATGATCGCCGCGACGCCGATCGCCGAGCGGCTCGCCTCGAGCCTGGGCCACCGCCTCGCCTGCCTCGTCGGCACGACCCTGCTCGTCGGCTCGCTCCTCGGGATGGCCTGGGCGGTGGACCACGGCTACCTCGCGATCGCCGCCATGATGATCCTCCTGACGATCGGCCTGCGGACGATCATGACCATCTGCGCGGTCGCCCTCATCGAGGCGATGGACGAGAACCGCACCTCGATCGGCGCCGCCCTCAACGACACCTCCCAGGAGGTCGGCACCAGCATCGGCACGGCCGTCGTCGGCACCCTCATCGCCGCGCTGGTCACCAAGACGCTCCCGACGGGCGCCTGGAGCTCCGATCTCGTCCAGACCTTCTTCGCCGGCGAGCGGATCGCCTACGTCGCCGTCGCCGTCCTCGTCGGCCTGATCGCGACGATCGGCTCGCTCTCCCTCACCGACTCGCGGGTCACGGAGGAGCCCGCGCCGTCCGAGGCGGCCCGCGCCGCGGAGTGACCCCGGCGGGGCGGCACCGCGCCCCGATCCGCCGCCGCTCTGCGCCCTCCCCCGCTGGTCGAGTAGCCGCGCAGCGGCGTATCGAGATCCGCCCCCACCAGCAGCCAGGCGGACGTGGATCTCGATACGGCCGCGAGCGGCCTACTCGATCGGCGAGCGTAAGGGACCTGCTCGGCCAGCCGCCCCCTGCTGGTCGAGTAGCTGCACAGCGGCGTAGCGAGACCCGCCTCCACCAGAAGCACGGCAGACGGGAATCTCGATACGGCCGCGAGCGGCCTACTCGATCAGCAGAAGGAGGGGGCCTGCTCGATCAGCACCCAGCCTGCTGGTCGAGCAGCCGCACAGCGGCGTATCGAGACCCCCCTCCACCAGAAGCCAGGCGGACGGGGATCTCGATACGGCCGCGAGCGGCCTACTCGATCAGCAGAAGGAGGGGGCCTGCTCGATCAGCACCCAGCCCGTTGGTCGAGTAGCCGCGCAGCGGCGTATCGAGACCCCCCTCCACCAGAAGCCCGGCGGACGGGGATCTCGAGACGGCCGCTCCGCGGCCTACTCGATCAGCGAGGGACGGGGAGCCTGCCGCGATCAGCAGCGGCGGGCCGCGTACGGCGCCTCGAGGACGGTGGAGGAGCCTCCGACGGTCACGGTCGCGCTCAGCGAGCCCGCCGCCACCGACGCCGCCCGGGTGGTGAACGCGTGCGTCGCGCTCGCTCCGGGCGCCGCGGTCAGCACCGGAGACGTGCCCCAGGCCGAGCGCAGGACGACGCTCGCGGGCGCCGTCCCGGTGTTCCGCACCACTCCGCTCACCACGACCCTGCCGCCGATGCAGCGGGTCGAGGCGGTGAGCGTCGCGGACACGGCGGGAGCCGTCACGACGACCGTCGCCGTGACACGCACCGCGGTCGAGCTCGACAGCACCTTGCCCGAGGCGTTCCACGCCGTCGATCCGCCGGCGCCCACCCACTGGTTCTCGTTCGCTCCGATGGTGCGGACGACTCCGGTCACCGGGTAGCGGCCCGGCGTCGAGGCGCGCACCGAGGACGTGTCCCAGGTGATCGGCTGCGACGCCGTGCCGCGGCCGTAGGCCAGCACCACGTCGGTCCGGGCGGGCAGCGCCGCGACGACCGCGTCGGCGGCAGCCCCGGAGGCGACGCTCACGTCGCCCAGGTCGGCGCGCACGGCCGAGGCCGCATCCGCCTTCCGCACCTCGTCGTACTGCCCCGCGGTCAGCGACACGATGCCGCCGTGCTTGGTCGACGGTGCCATCGAGAAGCCCGGATCCGTGAGCTGGGTCCAGCCCGCATCGAGGTCCGTCGTGACCATCGGCCGGTAGCCGGTCGAGGGGATGACGTCGACGTAGAGGTACCAGAGCTCCTCGCTGTGACTCTTGAACACCGCCGGTCCTTCGACTCCGCCCGCGTTGCCGCCGGCCCAGACCGCTCCGATGCGGTCCTGGATCGGGGTCCACCGGGCGCCCGGCAGCCACCACTGGGCGGCCGTCGTCGACTCCATGTAGATGCCCCGGCCCGTGCCGTTGTCCTTCGAGATCCGGTAGGTCGTTCCGCCGTCCTGGATGAGCGTCGTGTCGATGACGTCGGCCCCGGTGTCCACGAACACGCCGCCGTAGGAGTAGGTCTCCTGGGTGAAGTCGGTCGTCGAGCCCCAGAGGATCCGCGACGCCCCCGTGCCGGGAGTGTGCGCCGCGTTCGGATAGACCGTCGAGGACCAGTAGAGGACGAACGAGCCGTTCCCCTGTCCGTCGAAGTCGTCGACCCAGGTCGCCTCGGGCGCCCACATCATGCCGGCCTCGAGAGCCCGCTGCCCGGCGTCGTCGAGCGAGACGTCGAACTGCCGCAGGTCGCTCCACGACACCAGGTCGGTGGACTCCCAGACGTTCATCTTCACGCTGCCCTGAGTGGTCCAGTAGCACCACGAGGTGCAGGAGCCGGTGCCGCCGTCGCCGCCGAAGACCCGGAGGTCGGTGGCGATGATGTAGTACTTCTCCGTCTCGGGGTTGTAGGTGAGGTACGGGTCGCGCACGCCGGTGGTGCCCAGGTCGGAGGCGAGGATCGGCTTCCCGCCGTTCAGCGGGTCCCACTTCTCGGGGTCGTCGCCGCGCGAGACGTCGAGGTAGATCTTCTCGGCGTAGCCCTGCGCGTCCTCGAGGAAGTGGACCATCAGGTAGCCGTAGGGGGTGTCGACGCCGACCTGCGGGGCGACGGTGACGGCGATCTGCCGGGTGGCGGTGACGCCGCGGATGCTCGACGTCGCGGTCAGCGTCGTGGAGCGCGCCTGCTGGCCGGCCGCGGGACGGTCGGCGGTGAGGGTGCGGCCGTCGGCACCGATCCGCAGGGCCGGGTCGCTGGAGCTCCAGGTCACCGCTCCACCGTAGTCGGGCAGGTTCGTGGTCGAGTCGTCGACGGTCAGCGGAGCGACTCCGTCGAGCACCGCGGAGGCGAGCGGCGCGAAGGTGCTCGCGTGCAGCTGCGCGTCGGCGGTCGAGACCGAGGCGACCTCGGTGCCGGTGAGCGCGCGGTCGTAGACGCGGAACGTCGACACCTCGCCCTTGTAGAAGGGGTCGGGATACGGCGCGCGGCCGATGGTGCTCAGCGACTGGTCCGTCACCGAGGACGGACGCAGCGCGGTCGGCGCCGAGGCGACCCGCACGCCGTCGACGAAGAACGAGATCGTGCCGGCCGCGCCGTCGATCACCGACGTGAGGCTGTACCAGCGGTCGGCGGCGATGCCCGAGGCGCCGCGCGCGTTGTTCTCGGCTCCGCCTCCGTTCGTCGTGATCGCCGTGCGGACGCGGTCGCGCACAGACGCGAACCAGTACTGGCTCGTGCTGTCGCTGCCGATGTTCCAGAGGAAGTGGAAGGTCGAGAGCATCGACGCGTCGGCGCGGGTCTCGACCGTCACGGTCGCCGACGAGCGGCCGGTCAGCAGGTCGTCGGGCAGCTCGACCCACGGCGCGGCGCTCGTCTTGGCGCCGCCGGGCAGACGGAGCGACGTGCCGGTCCACAGGGAGTCGGTCCCGTTCACGACGCGCGCGGGCCCCACGGCCGAGGCCGCCGTGTTGGGCACGCTCGCGCCCGTCGCCTGGGTGAAGCGGTACTCCGCGAGCAGTCCCGACTGCGGGATCTGCGCGGGCTCCGCGGCGGCGGCCGGAGGGACGACGAGTCCCGAGAGCAGCACCGCCCCGAGCCCGACGGCGGCGAGGGCGGCGCGCAGGGGCGCGCGCCGGGTGGTGGTGGGCATGGTGTGCTCCTTCGCACGAGGGGGGGTTCGGATGACGGGGATCTCGAGACGGCCGCTGCGCGACCCCCGCTGGTCGAGTAGCCGCCGCAGGCGGCGTATCGAGACCCACGCCCCTCAGCAGTGCTGCTGGAGGACGCGGATCTCGATACGGCCGCCGCGCGGCCTACTCGATCAGCAGGGGGGGGCGGCGCGGCCTAGCCGCAGGTCAGCGCCGGGTAGGCGGACTGCACCGTCGCCGTGCGTCCGGAGTCGTCGATCCCGGCCGCCGTGACCGTGGTCGAACCGGCCGGCAGAGCAGCCTGGCGCGTCGTGAAGCTCGCCGTCGCGGTCTTCCCGCCGCCCACCGCCGACAGGGTCTTCGTCCCGGACGCCGAGGCGATCGTGACATCGGCGGGCAGGTCGTCGGTGTTGCGGACCGTGGTGGTCAGCACCGCCTTGCCCGAGATGCACCGGGCCGTGGTGGTCGCCGTGACCGTGAGCGCCGTCGTCGACTCCGGTGCGCCGACCGAGAGGCGGTAGCGCTGGCAGTCGTTGTTCAGCACGTCCCACTGGCCGATCAGCGTCCCGTTCTGAGCGGAGCAGTTGAACAGGTCGAGCGCCTTGCCGCTGTGCACGGCGCGCAGCTCGACGGTGCCGTTGTTCGACGGACGGAGGCGCCAGGTGCTCCCGGAGACGCCGCACGCGCCCTGCGTGACGGTCGCGCCGTTCGCGGTGGAGCCTCCGGTGACCGCGAGGCACTTGCCCGCGGCCGTCACCGGGTGCATCTCGACGTCGCCCGCGCCGGTCGGCGTGAAGGTGACGCGCTGGCAGGCGGCGCCGGTCCACTCCCGCTGCTGCAGGGCCGCACCGTCGGCGGTCGAGCAGTTCGGCAGGTCGAACGTCTTGCCGGTGGCGAGCGAGCTCACGGCGACCGCTCCGGAGGGCCGCAGCGACCACTCCTGCGCGGTCGCACCCGATGCGGTCGCCTGTCGCACCGCGCTGCCGGACGCCTCGAGCAGTCGGCCGCTCGTGCGCGAGGTCAGCGTCGAGTACCCGCCGGTCCCCGGGTCCACGCTCCACTGCTGGCACCCGGTCGCGAGCCACGCGGACTGCTGCATCGCGGCGCCCGAGGCCGTCGAGCAGCCGACCGCCCCGAGGGCCTTGCCGCTGCTGGCGTTCACGATGCGCACGAAGCCGTCGCCCGTGCTGTCGAGCTTCCAGTTCGCCCGCGGGGTCGAGCAGGAGCCCTGCACCACCGCGGCGCCGTCGCCGCTCGCGGTCGGCGAGACGGTGGCGCACTGGCCTGTGCTGCGGCTGACGAGCTGCCACGGGGCGCCCTCGACGCGGGCCGTGATCGGCGCGTTCTCGCCGCTGGGGACGGGGATCTGCGCGCTGGTGCCGAGCGGAGTCCCGAAGTCGGGCTCGCCCTCGGCGGTCCAGTCGACGATGTGCGCGCGGGCCGAGCGCTCGCGCGAGCAGCCGCCGTCGGGTCGGGCGTTCGCGTGGTAGAGGTTCCACGTCTCGGTGCCGTCGGGCGAGTCGAAGAAGTCGTTGTGGCCGGTGCCGAACTCGCCGTTGGCCTTCGAGAAGACCGGCCCGTCGCTCTTGGTCCAGGAGGAGGCGAGCACGGGGTCGCCGGTGCCGTCGTACTCGAGGGTGCCGAGCTGGTAGTCCTCGGTGCCGCAGAAGCTCGCCGAGTAGACGATCCAGGTGCGGCCGTCCTTCTGCAGCGGGATCGGGCCCTCGTTGACGGGTGCGCCGATGGTCTCCCACGGCTCGACGGGCTGCGAGAGCACGTTCAGCGGTCCGGTGGCGGTCCAGGGGTCCGACATCCGGGCGATGTAGTTGTTCTGCAGGCGGTCGGGCTCGGGCGAGAACGCCGACCAGGTGACGAAGAGCTCGCCGTTCAGCTCGAGGTACGCGCCGTCGATGTTCCAGTCGTCGGTCGGGATCGGGCGGCCCTTGTAGGTGTAGGGCCCCATCGGGTCGTCGCCCGCGCTCTCGATGACCTGCAGGTGCTGGCGGTCGAAGTTGCCGGCGGTGCCCATCGTGTACATGAGGTACCAGCGGGGCCCGTTCGGCCCGTTCAGGCGCTGCAGCTCGGGCGCCCACATGTTGGCGTTCCGGCCGGGGTTCGTGTCGGTGTAGACCGTGACCGGAGTGGTCGTGCCCAGACCCGCGAGCGTGGGCGACTTGCGCATCACGACCCGGTTGTCCCACGTCGTGGCGACCATGTAGTAGTTGCCGTCGTGGAACTCGATCGTCGGGTCGGCGGTGTCCGGCTCGATCGGATTGGTGAAGGTGGGTTCGCCGATCGCGGCGGCCGGGGAGGCGGCGAGCAGCGGCAGGGCCACGACGCTCGCGAGCAGGATCAGGAGCCCGGCGGTCAGGCGCCGGCGGACGGACGTCAGCACGCGGCCACCTCCCGCGGACAGGTGCTCGGGCGGAACGGGGCAGCGCTCATGGGTGACTCCATCGTCGAGAAGGCGCGATCACGACGGCCCGATCGGAGGGGCCGCGGCTCGCTGAGGCGGATCGTCAGGGGCCTCCGTGCAGAGGGATCGGCGTCGTCGTCGACGCGTCTCCCGGGTGCGGAGTCCCGGTGTTGTTCACGGTAACAGCGCCTCGCGCAGCAGGTCAATGGGGGTGGGGAGAGCACGCGGAAGGCCCGCGACTCCTGTGGAGGGAGTCACGGGCCGTTCGGTGGTGGGGAACCGGTCAGCGCGTCGCCCGGGAGCGGCCCGGGTGCGTCAGAGCGTCTGCGCGAACGGGTCGAAGTCGACCGGCACCGCGGGCACCGGCGCCGACAGCGTGCTGTCGACCGCGACGAACCCGCCGTTCTCGGCCGACTCCTGCGCCGAGAGCATGACGTCGAGCACGTGGAAGCCGAGCTCGCCGGTGGCCACGTGCGGGCGGTCCTCGGCGATGGCGCGGACCATGTCGAGCAGCCCGAGACCGCGGCCGACGACCGTGCCCTCCTGCTCGACCTCGGTCCACTCCTGCTCGCCCCAGGCGCCGTCGGCGATCGAGGTCGGGGCCTTCACGAACGCCGTCCGGCCCTCGAACTGGTTCGGGTCGGGGATCACGAGGGATCCCTCCGTGCCGTGGATCTCGAAGACGCCGTGGCGCTCGAGCGCCGAGTCGAAGCTCAGCAGGCTCGACGCCTGCTGGCCCGCGGCGAACGAAGTCAGCACCTGCAGCGACGTGGGCACCTCGACAGGGAACGTCGTGCCGGCGTCGGGACCGGAGCGGATGACCCGCTCCTCGAGCTTCTTGCGCCCGAGGGCCGCCACCCGCTCGACCGGTCCGAAGAGGCTGACGAGGCCGGTGAAGTAGTACGGGCCCATGTCCAGCAGCGGGCCGGCGCCCTGGGCGAAGAGGAACGCCGGGCTCGGGTGCCAGAGGTCGGGTCCGACGGTCTGGAACGTGGTCGAGGCGAACATCGGCTCGCCGATGACACCCTCCGCGATCGCGCGCTTCGCGGTCTGGAAGCCCGGGCCGAGGACGGTGTCCGGCGCGGAGCCGACCCGGAGGCCCTTCGCGGCGGCGTCCCGCAGCAGCTGCGCGGCGGCGGCGCGGTCGAGACCGAGCGGCTTCTCGCTCCAGACGTGCTTGCCCGCGGCGATCGCGGCGGCCGAGACCTCGATGTGCGCGGCGGGGATCGTCAGATTGACGACGACCTGCACGTCGGGGTGGGCGAGGACGTCCTCGGCCGAGCCCCAGGCGGGGATGCCGTGCTTCTCGGCCTGGCTCTTCGCCCGGTCGAGGATCAGGTCGCCGACGACGAGCACCTCGACGTCCGGGAAGGACGCCAGGTTCTCGAGGTACGTGTCGCTGATGACTCCGACGCCGATGACGCCGATGCCGATGGGGCCGCTCATGCCGCGTACCCGCCCTTCACGAGGAAGTCGTAGCTCGCCCGGATGTCCGCGAAGACGTCACCGGGGGCGTTGTCGTACTCGATGACGGCGTACTCGATCGACCCTTCGCCGGCCTTCAGCGCCGCGACGAGCGGCACGTCGCCCTCGCCCGGTCGGCGCTGGTCCAGGGTGTCCGAGCCGAACGCCGCGGCGCCGGGGGCGAACGGGTTCTCGGCCGGCGCGATGCCGTCCTTGACGTGCACGGCGACCAGGCGCGAGCCCAGCGCCGAGACCAGCGCGGCGACGTCCTGGCCGCCGGTCAGCGCCCAGAACAGGTCGAGCTCGATCTCGACGCGCTCGTCGGTGCTCGCGATGAAGCGCTCGTACGCGGTCTGCCCGTCGAAGGAGGCGATGAACTCCTGCGCGTGGTTGTGGTAGCCGACCTTGAGGCCGAAGGTCGCGGCGATCTCGGCGGCCGTGTTCAGTCGGTCGGCGATGTCGGCGACGCCGTCCTCGGTCAGCCAGCGCTCGACCGGGACGAAGGGATCGATGACGGTCCGGATGCCGATCTGCGCTGCCGCCTCGAAGACCACCTCGGGCGCGGGCGTCGGGATGGAGCCGTCCGGGGTCCACAGCTCGTCCGAGAGCAGCGGGGCGTGCCCGGTCGGAGAGGCGAGGCCGCTCGCGTCGAGCGCGGCCCGGATCTCGGCGGGACGGCCCACGAAGTCGAACGCCTCGACGTTCTTCAGGCCGATGGCGGCGAGCGTGTCGAGCGACCCGTGCGGGTCCTCGGAGAACTGCTTGGCCAGCGTGTACAGCTGGACGGAAGCCAGGGGAAGGGTCATGGTCTCTTTCGCTTTCGTTCGGAGGGTGGAGCAGCTGGAGAGGGCGGGCCGGTCGTCGAGTGCGTCCGTGGGCGGCGGTCGTCGCGCGCCGCGTCCGGATCGAGGTCGTCCCGGCCCGGTCTACCGCACTTTCTTGATGGGGAAGATGACGATCGCTCCGATGACCGCCGCGACGGCGCAGACGGAGAACCAGAGGGCGTAGTTGTTTCCGGTCGGATCGCTCACGTAGACCAGGATCCCGCCGATCAGCGGAGCGAGCGTCTGCGGCAGGGCGTTGGCGATGTTGAACACGCCGAGGTCCTTGCCGGAGTCGTCGGGGTTCGGCAGCACGTCGACGACGAGCGCCAGGTCGACGCCCACGTAGATGCCGTAGGCGAGGCCCAGCATCGCCTCGAGGATGTAGAAGGCGCCGACGTCCTGCACGAAGATCAGGGCGAACGTGCCGATCGCGAACAGGGCCGTCGAGCTCCAGACGAACACCTTGCGGCGCCCGATCCGGTCGGACAGCCAGCCGGCGAAGTAGCTCGCCGCGATGAGCGCCACGGTGTAGATGAGCACGCTGGTGGTGATGACCGCGGGGATGTCCCCCTCCTCGACCCCGATGTGGTTGAGGAGGTAGAAGAAGCGGAAGGTCGTGAAGCCGAAGCTCGCGAAGGTGATCAGGAAGCGCGACCACCAGGCCAGCGCGTAGTCGGGGTTCTTCACCGGGCTGACCCAGAAGGTCTCGGCCCAGTCGCGCAGGGTCGCCTTCGGCGGCGCGACGGGCAGCCGCTTGTCGGGCAGCACGACGGCGAAGACGACCATGACGACGATCGCCAGGATCGACGGCGCGACGAACATGACGAACAGCTGGTCGACGAAGGCCTGCGCCACGTAGGTGCCGCCGAGGATGCCGACGTTCTGCGCGATGCCGAGCGCGGCGGTGACCTTGCCGCGCTGGAACCGGGGCACCTGGTCGGCGATCGTGGCGATGAAGGGCGCGAGCGTCATGTTCGCGCCGAGCTGCGCGAGCGACCAGCCGATCGTCGCGACGAGCAGGGTCGGAGCGAGCGCCATGATCGCGAACGCGGCGGTCATGATGACCGTGCCGGCCACGATCCAGACGCGGCGCCGCCCGAGGCGGCTGGTCGTGCGGTCCGAGAGCCGGCCGAAGACGACATTGGCGATGGTGGCGAACAGGGCGCCGAACCCGCCGAGCACCGCGGCCGCTCCGGTGGCGCCGTCCTGCGCGATCTCGCCCGCGTCGACGAGCGACTGGATCTTCAGGCCGATGCCGACGATCGCCGGCCCCAGTAGAGCGATGAAGAAGACGAGCTGCGCGGCGAGCAGCCAGAAGACGTAGCCCTTCTTCGCGGGCTCCGTCGGCTCGGGGAACCAGGCGTGGTTCCGCACTGTCGCCGTGGACGTCGTCATGCCCGAGGGCATTCCCGCCGCGGATCCGCTGGAAGTGGTCATGTCCGGTTCCTCTCACCGTTGAGTGCCCACGCCGCGGGATCAGGATGCAAAACCTAGCAGCGTGCGGTTTTGAGTATCCCCGGCCGGGGGCTCGTTCGCAAGAGGGCGGCGAGAGGGGGCGCGGCCTCCACCGGGCTGATGCGGTGCGGGTGCGACACCGGGGGCGAGGACGGTGACCGAGAGGAGGTCGGCGTCGACCGTCGAGTGTGCGAGCAGTCGGAGAGGACGGTGAACGCCGGCCGACCGCGATCCGCGGGACAGCTCCGGCGGTCCCCGGAGCTCAGCTACGCGGGGCGTCCCTCTCCCCCCGGGCCGTCGGACCCGTTCCCGTCTCGGGCAGCGTGACGTACACGGCGAGCGCGATCGTGACGATCACGATCATGTAGACGGCGACGAGCAGCGGCTGACCGGCCCCGACCAGCGCCGTGGCGATGAGCGGAGCGGTGCCGCCGAAGACGGCGATCACGATCTGGTGGGCGAAGCCGATGCCCGAGACGCGGACGGAGGCGGGGAAGAGCTCGGCCTGGATCGTGGGGTAGACCGATTGCCAGATGCCGAGGACGACCCAACCGGACGCGGCGACGACGATGTACACGCCGAAACCGGGCTGCTCGAGGAGCAGCAGCAGCGGGAAGAACAGGACGATCATGCCGATCGCACCGACGATCGGGAAGATCCTCCGGCGTCCGAGGCGATCCGAGAGGTAGCCGCAGACGGGGACGATGATCACGAGCAGCACGAGGCCGATGACGCTTCCGGCCAGCGTCTCGGACAGCGCCCGGCCGGTCGTGAGGTTCGCGTAGGTCGGGAGGAAGGTCGCCCAGGTGTAGTACGCGACGGCCGGAGCCGAGAGTGCGGCGGTCTGCAGGAGGGGCTTCCGGTGGTTGCGGAGGAGGTCCTTCAGCGCGTCGAGAGCCGACCGCTCGTCCGTCTCCACGGCCTCGAACTCTGGCGACTCGTCGGAGCGGGCGCGCATGACGAGGCCGATGACGCCGAAGAGCCCGCCGATGAGGAACGGGATGCGCCAGCCCCACGAGGCGAGGTCGTCGGGGGCGAAGGCGGAGGTCACGATCGCCGCGGCACCGGTCGCGCAGAGGGTCGCGAGTCCGCTGGCCATGTTCGAGAAGGAGCCGAAGAGCCCGCGGCGGTTCGCGGGTGCGTGCTCGACCATGAAGGCGATGGCGCTCTGCTGCTCGCTGCCGGCCGAGACGCCCTGCATGACGCGGGCGATCACGAACAGGACCGGTGCGAGGTAGCCGACGGTCTCGAACGGCGGGGTCAGCGCGATGATCAGCGCTCCGAGCGCCATGCCCGAGATGGCGAGGGTGAGGATCCGGCGGCGGCCGTACTTGTCGGCGAGCGGGGAGATGATGATGCCGCTCAGAGGGCGCACGACGAAGCCGACCGCGTAGGTCAGGAGTGCGGCGATGAGGGATGCGAAGGGCGAGTCGCTGGGGAAGATCTGGCCCGAGAAGACGGCGGCGAGCAGGCCGTAGATGTACCAGTCGTACCACTCGACGAAGTGGCCGACGGTCCCGGCGAGGAGGTTCTTGGAGCGCCGGCGCGAGGCGCGCGCGTCCTCGGTGGACGTGGGGGACGTGGTCGAGCGGGGGATCGTCATCGAACTCCTTCAGGGAGAGTATGCGGTCTGCGGGGACGCGTGCGGGCGCGACGATCACCGCCGTCGGCACGGGTCGGCGGCGGTGATCGGAGGGGACGGGCTAGGTGCCCATCCCGAGGTGGGCGCCGCCTGCGACGTCGAGGCTGACGCCGGTGATGTACCGGTTGGCGGGGTCGGTGAGGAACAGCGCTGCGTTCGCGACCTCGTCGGGACGGGCGAAGCGCTGCATCGGCAGCTGGGCGGCACGCGCGGCGCGGGCCTGCGCCGCCGAATCCTCGGCGTCGCCGGACGCGTCGGCGAGCTGCGCCCACATGTTCGTCTCGACGGGTCCGGGAGTGATCGCGTTGACCGAGATGCCGGAGGGCCCGAGGATCTGGGCCATCGACCACATGATGTGCAGCACCGCGATCTTGCTGGCGTTGTAGGGGAGATAGGTCGTCCGCCCCTCCTTCGCGGCGACGGACGAGAAGAGCAGCATCGTGCCCTTCGTTCCGCTCGCGAGCATCGCGTTCGCGGTCTCGCGGACGATGGTGAAGGTGCCCGTCGCGTTGATCGTCATGATCCGCTCGAACTCGGCGGTGCTGGTGCGCAGCGGATCCGGGGTCTCGCCGAGGACGCCCGCGGCGTGCACGAGCACGTCGATGCGTCCGTGGGTCGCGACGACGTCGCGGACGACCTCGGCCGTCGCCGCTTCGTCGGTCACGTCGAGGCGGCGGTAGCCGGCGGCGTCCGAGGAGCCGCTGTCGCCGCGGTCCGCACCGATGACCGTCGCGCCCTGGCGGACGTAGGCGGCCAGCATGGCGGCGCCGATGCCCCCGTTCGCCCCGGTCACGAGGACGATCTGATCGGCGACGGTCACGGGGCTCGTCTCGTCGTCACTTCTTGGCATGGCTGGACCACTCCCTTCCTACCTGCTCTTCGATGGGGAGCCCGGCCGCGCTCAGGATGCGGTCGAGCAGCAGCTGCGTCTTCGCGGCGTCGGCGCCCGAGGTGAGCGGCTCCTGCCGGTCGCGGACGCGGTCGAGGAAGTGGTGCACGGCGCCCGCGAACCCGAAGGTCTGCGTGGCGGTCGCCCAGCCGAACGCCTCGGGGGACATCTCGCGCACCGTGGTCGTGCCCTCACGAGTGAGGGAGAGGCGGTCGGGCGCGACGACCGCGGCGGTCGCTCCGTCTCCGTAGGCGTCGAGCTTCTCGCTCCAGCCGCCGGCGGTGCGGGCGGCCATCAGCACGCCCGTGTGGCCGTTGTCGAAGCGGATGAGGGCGCTGACGCCGTCCTCCTGCCACGGATCGTCCCCGGCTGCGGAGGCGGTGACCTCGACGGCCTCTCCCCCGCAGTACCAGCGGAGCAGATCGACCATGTGGATGGCGTTCTCGAACGTCGCCCGGTACTCGGATCCGGCCCTGTTCTTCTGCGCGATGCAGAACGTCGCTCCGGAGGTCGAGAACACCTCGCGACCGGCCGCGTAGACCGGCGCGAAGCGGCGGTTGAAGCCGACCATCAGGATCCGGCCGCGCTCCTCGGCGAGGCGGGCGAGCGCCACGGCGTCGTCCGAGCTCGTGGCGAGGGGCTTCTCGCAGAAGACGTCGACGCCCGCCTCGAGCGCGAGTCGCGTCGCGCGGACGTGCTCGGAGCGCGGCGTGAGGATGAAGACCGCGTCGAGGTCCTCGGCCTCGAGCATCGCCTCCACGGTCGGGTAGGCGGCGCGGAACCCCCAGCGGCGCAGCAGCGCGCTCGGATCCTCCTGCCGGGTGACGAGGGCGCGGAGCTCGACGTCGTCGCGGGCGACGAGGGTCGGGAGCTGCGCGATGCTCGCGATGTTGCCGGCTCCCGCGACGCCGATCCGGAGCACGTCGCGGCTCACGGGGCCACCGCCAGTCCGGTGAGGATCTCGCGCACGGCCCGGGCGCCGTTCGCGAAGCCGACGACGGGTTCGGGGAGGTCCTGCGGGTGCCAGCGGTACTCGTACTCGAGGGTGAGGACGTCGTCGTAGCCGCGTCCGGACAGCTCGCGGAGGATCTCCGGCCAGGGCACGACGCCGTCGCCGACGACGCGGGAGCTGACGGCCCGCTCCTCCGCTTTGACCCGGGCGGTGTCGCTGGCGCGGAACCGGGCCTTCGGGTCCTTGAAGACGAGGTCCTTAACGTGGACGTGGCTGATCAGGTCGCCCTGCACATCGAACGCCTGCTGCCAGCTCTCGTCGTGCGTGAAGGTCAGGTTCGCCTGGTCGTAGAGCACCCGCACGGACGGCGACCCGATGTCGCGGACGAGGCGCGCCGTGTCGGCGGCGGTCTGGGTCATGGTGCCGAAATGGTTCTCGACCGCGAGGACGACTCCCGCGGCGGCGGCGTGACCGGAGAGGATGCCCAGAGCGGTCCGGAGCCGACCCCAGTGCTCGTCGCGCCCGGGGGTGTTCGGCTGCCAGGAGCCGGCGTAGACGCGCACGCGGGTGGCGCCGATGGTCTGCGCGGCGTCGATGCAGCTGCGGAACTCGTCGATGCCGGCGCGCCAGTCGGCGTCGTCGGTGCTGTTGATCGACGTCGTGTACGGCGTCAGCGCGACGATCGGAATGCCTTCACCGGCGGCGATCGACGCGGCCTCCTCCGGGGCGCGGGGGTCGGACGGGTCGATCGCGGCCGGGTAGTCCTTCTGATAGATGACCTCCGCGGCGTCGAGTCCCGCGGTCTTGAACAGGGCGAGTGCCTCGGGGAGGGTCTGCTCGGGAGTGCCGAGGGTGTGTCCGGCGATGATCATGAGGAGGATGTCCTTTCTGAGGGGCGGTTCCAATCCGCCGGGCCGACCAGCTCCGGGGCGTCCTTCACCCGGGAGCGGTCGACGAGTTCCATGTGCAGACCCCACGGGGTCCGGAAGTAGGTCCAGCGGTTGCCGGCGACGGAGGGGCTGTCGCCGCCGACCTCCTTACGGCCACCGAGGATGCGCACTCCGTCGATGCCGCGCAGGTGTTCGACGGCCTCGTCCACATCGTCGACGACGAGGCAGAGGTGGTGACCGCCCCGGTCGCTGAGCCGGGGATGCTCGAAGCGCTGGTCGGCGGTCGCCCACTCGAACAGCTCGATGTTGAGGTTCGGCGGCAGGCGCAGCATCGAGAGCTCGAGGGCCGCGTCGTCCGGCACATCGAAGTGCAGGGGCATGAACTCGGCGTCCGGTCCCCGGCGGGAGCGGTAGAGCTCCTCCGCGCCGAGGACCTCGACGAAGAAGGCGACGGCCTGCTCGAGATCGGGGACGGCGTACGCGGCGTGGTCGACGTGCCGGAGTCCGGGGAGCAGCCGTGCGGTCATCGGACCGCTCCGGTCGACGCGCGGACGACGAGTTGCGGCTGGAGCACGACGTGGTCGACGTGCCCGTTCTGCGCGGCGCGCTCGGCGAGAGTGATGGCCAGCCTCCCCATCTCGGCGATGGGCTGCTGCACGGAGGTGAGGGGCGGGTTGCTGCGGGCACCGAGCGGGAGGCCGTCGAAACCGACGACGGAGACGTCGTGGGGCACGGAGATCCCGCGGGTCCCGAACTCGCTGATCAGACCGAACGCGACCATGTCATTCGCGGCGATGACCGCGGTGGGCCGCGACGGCATGTCGGCGAGCCTCTCAGCGGCGCGCTGGCCGGCTTCCGCGCCGATCCCGCCGTCGAATTCGATCGCCGCCATGCCGTGGCCCTCGGCGAGCGAGTGGTACGCCTGCCGCCTGTCCTCCGCGGTGTGCGTGCCGACGAGGCCGGACGCGTAGGCGATCGAGGTGTGGCCGAGGCCGACGAGGTGCTCGAACGCGAGCTCGATGCCCTTCGCGCTGTCGACGGTCACGGTCGAGATGGGGTGGTCGGTCTCGATCCGGTCGATGACGACGAGGCGGCTGCCGAACCCGTACGGCTCGAACTCCTCAGGGTCCACGCGGGTCGAGGGAGCGATGACGCCGAACGGCGCGTACATCGACTGCATCGCGTGCAGGTAGCGTCCGGTGGCGGCGGCGTCGTTCTCGGTGACGCAGAGCACCAGCTGGTAGCCGCGCTCGACAGCGGCGGCGGTCATGGTCTTCGCGAGTTCGGCGAAGAACGGGTTGGTGATGTCGGGCACGATCAGGGGCACCAGGGTGCTGGTCTTGGTGCGGAGGGCCTGCGCGAGGGGGCTCATCGTGTAGCCCATCGACTCCGCGATCCTGAGGACGTGCTCGCGCGTCTCGCGCTTGACCGCCTCGGGCCGAGAGAACGCGCGCGAGACCGTGGACTTGTGCACTCCGGCCGCCGCGGCGACCTCCTCGATGCTGGGTATGGTCATCGTTCTCCCCCTCGTGATGCCGACGCGTACGCGTCCCAGACGACCGTCATCGTCGCTTCCAGATCCCGGATGCCGGGCAGATCCCGCCAGCCGTCCGCGAGTCCCTCGGCGATCGCGTCCACGAACGGGCCGTAGAGCGGATCGCTGTCGACGTCGATCGCGTCCGTCTCGGTCGTGCCGTCGGTGGCGGTGAAGGAGGCGGTGCCGTCGGACCAGACGGAAGCCGCGCCCTCGGCTCCGATGCGCAGGAAGGCGCAGTGCCGCTTCAGAGGCGACCCCGGGAATGCGTAGCCGACCTCGATCACGGCGATGCGTCCGTCGGGCGTCGTGAGCGTCAGTGCGGCGAAGTCCTCGACATCGTGCTGGTGCAGCACGCGCGAGACTGCGGCGGTGACATCGACGGAGGTGGCGCCGGAGGAGCGGAGGAAGAGATCGACGAAGTGCGGGGCGAGGTTCACCATGCAGCCGCCGCCGGCACGGGCGGGATCGACCATCCACGGGCTGCCGTTCGCGAGGTAGCGCTCCGGCGGGCCGGCGACGAACTGGGCGGTCTCGTAGACGGCACTGCCCGCACGATCGAGCCAGCGCTCGGTCGGACCGCCTCGCTGCACCAGGGGGACCGCGATCGGCACGCCCCCCCGCTCCGCCGCCTCGCGGATCTCGATCAGCTCGGCGATCGAGACTCCCGCGGGCTTCTCGACGACCAGCGGGATCCGCCGGGCGATGAGCGCGAGGCACGCGTCGCGCATCTCGTCGTGGGGCACGAACACGTAGGCGAGCTCGATGTCCGACTGCTCGGCGAGCACCTGCCGCCAGGAGGCGGACACCGGCGCTCCCCACTGCTCGGCGAGACCGGTGACGGCGGACGGGTCGTGGTCGCTGATCGCGATCACCTCGTGCCGATCGGCGATCCGGTCCGCGTAGAGCGGCACATGCCAGTGGGAGGGGGACAGGACGATCGTCCGCGCGCGGGTCATGAGTGCTCGCTTCCTACAGTCGTGAGCCGATCGGCGAGATCGGTTGCACGGAGTGCTTGACGATAACCGACCACCGGACGCCCGCCCCGGGCGAAGTCGAGTGCCGCGCGCGCCTGATCGAGGAAGAGATCGGTCTCGGGGAAGTGCCGGACGGTCTCGGAGCCGTTGCGCTCCCACTCGTGCAGCGCCCAGTTCGACCACAGCCGACGGCCCTGACGCGCGACGACGTCGATCTCCAGCGACCAGTCGTTCCGATTGAGACCGGAGGTGTGGTTCCACGGGTTCCAGTACGTCTCGAGGCGGAAGTGCGGGCCGTCCTCGAAGGTCATCGTCGCCGCGGCGTAATCGGCGGCGGCGGTGCCGTGCAGCCCGTTGACGGCGTAGGAGCTCTGCACCGCGACCTCGCCGGGGAACAGCGAAGACACGTACTCGAGCGCGTGGATGCCGTTGACGACGGCGACCCCGCCCTCCTGGGGAGCAGTGCGCCAGGAGTCGAGACTCAGCTTGCGCGCCGCGGAGCGCACGCCGACGCTCACGACGTCGACGGTCGCCACCCACTCCGCGAGGGCTCGCGCGGCAGGGTGGTGGTGCAACGTGTAGCCGACCATCAGCGCGTCATCGACGCACTCGACGTCGGCGAGCACGGCCGCGTTCGCGACGGAGGAGCCGATCGGCTTCTCCGAGAGCACCCGGAAGCCGCGCCGCAGCAGCGCCGCCGTGACGTCGGGCTGCACGCTCGTCGGCAGGGAGACGACGACCAGGTCGACGTCCTCGAGGCGGTCGGCCGAATCGACGACCTCGGCGCCGACGTCGCGGGCGAGCTCGAGCGCGAGGGAGCTCGGATCGACCAGGGCGACGACCTCGGCGCCGAGCTCGTGGAACGCGCGCACATGGCGACTGCCCGCCCAGCCCGCGGCTCCGACGACCGCGACGCGGACCGGGGCGCTCATCCCTTCACTCCGCCGGAGGTCAGTCCGGCGATGAACCAGCGCTGGAAGGCGGCGAAGACGCCCAGGACGGGGAGGAATGCGACGACCACGAAGGCCGAGAACAGACCCCAGAAGTTGCCGAAGCCGGTCGTCACGTAGCGGACGATGCCGTTCTGCACGGTCTTCATGTCCTCCGTGGTGGCCAGGACGGTTCCGACGAGGAAGTCGTTCCAGACGAACACGAAGATGAAGATCGCGATCGCGGCGATGCCGGGGCGGATGAGCGGGAGGACGATCCGGATCAGGATCTGCAGACGGGAGCAGCCGTCGATCGCGGCCGCCTCCTCGATCTCGACAGGGATGTTCTCGATGAAGTTCCGCAGGAAGAGGATCGTCTGCCCGCAGATGATCGCGGTGTAGACGACGATCAGCATCGGGTAGGTGTTGATCAGCGCGGTCTGCACGAACATCGAGTAGAGCGCGATGAACACGACGATGGCCGGGACCATCGAGAGCACCAGGATTCCCGTCATGAGGGTCTCCATCCGCCGGCTCCGGAACCTGGTCGCGACGTAGGCCGCGGGGATGCAGATGAGCAGCGCCAGGACGATGGAGCCGCCGGCGTAGACGAGCGAGTTGATGAAGAAGCGGATGTTCGTCGACGTGAGCAGGCCCGCGTAGCCGCCGAAGGAGATCGGGTCGGGGATCCAGGTCGGCGGGAAGACGATGGTGTCCTCCTCGACCTTGAGCGAGGTCGAGAGGATCCATGCGATCGGCGGCAGGACGATCAGGGCGGTGATCAGGATGTAGATCCACCCGGGGATCGCCTTCAGCGCGTCGCCCTTCGTGCGGCGGCGGACGGGTGCGGTGGTCACAGGCTTTCCTTCCGGCGGAAGCGGATGGCGACGAGGGTGAGCACCACGTTGACGGCGAAGAGGAGGATCGCGGTCGCGGACGCCCCGGAGAGGTCGAACTCGTTGAAGGTCTGGTTGTACACGCGCATGGAGAGCGTCTCGGTCGCCCCGAGGGGTCCGCCGCGGGTGGTGACGAGGATGATCGTGACCATCTGCACGTAGAGCATGAGCAGCACGACGATGACCGAGACGATCGTGTTGCGCAGGTAGGGCAGGGTCACGTTGACGAACCCCTGCCACACTCCGCCGCCGTCGACCTTGAGGCTCTCGCGCAGCTCCTCCGGGATGGTCTGCAGGGCCCCGAGGAAGAGCAGCATGGCCTGCGGGTAGGACCACCAGGCGGTGATCAGCGTGACGGCGACGAGGGCGCTCGTCGGCGAGGAGAAGACGTCGGTCGGGCCCATCCCGAGCGAGGTCGTGATGGCCGAGGCCGGACCGAAGTTCGGGTTGAGGAACCAGAGCCAGATCGTGCCCGCGGTGGCCTGCGACATGAGCCACGGCAGGAGGAACAGGGCCCGGACGGAGCGCTTGAAGGTGTGCAGGTTGTTCAGCACGATCGCCGAGAAGAGCCCGGCGGGGAGCGCGATGACCAGCGCGCCGAGCGAGAAGGCGAGGGTCGTGCCGACCTGCCCGAGCAGGCTCGGGTCCGAGAAGAGCGTGGTGAAGGAGGAGAGTCCGGAGAACTCCCCGATCGCGTAGTAGTTCGTCTCGTGCAGGGCCGTCCACGCCGTGTAGAACAGCGGTCCGACGAAGACGAAGAGGAAGACGACGGTGACGGGGAGGACGTAGAGCCAGACCCGGCGGTCACGACGCGGACGGTTCGGCGTGGGAGACGGGGCGGCGTCCTCGGGAGTGAGGACGCGGGCAGCGCTGGTGGTTGACATGGTGATCCGCTTCCCCGGGGAGCCCGCTGGTGCGGGCCCCCCGGAAGGTAGGCCGAGCTACTGGTTGATCGCGTCCTGCGCGGAGGTGAGGAAGTCGCTTCCCGAGGTGTTGTTCAGGGAGAGCTCCTGTCCGGCCTGCGAGAGGCTGGAGGCGACGCCGATCCAGTCGTCGGAGTAGGCGTGCGGCTCGCTGTTGGCCTCGACGTATTCGGCGACGGTGTTCACCGTCTCGGCCTCGGGCGTCGAGAAGAACTCGGCGTCGTAGGTGGAGGAACGGGTGGGCACCTCGCCACCGGTCGCCATCACGGCGCCGGCTTCGGCGCCCGTCATGTACTCGATGAACTTCCAGGCCGCGTCCGCGTGGTCGCTGCCTTTGCCGATGCCGAGGGTCCAGCCCAGGGTCGCTCCCGAGGTGCCGCCGTCGGCGGGCGCGGGGAGGTTCGTCCACTTGATGTCCGGGTTGGCCGCGGTGAGTGTGATGACCCGCTCGCTGCCCAGGACCGCCATCGCGGTCGTGCCGTTGCTCAGGCCGTCGGTGACGGTGGAGTAGCTGTCCGAGACGACACTGCTGCCCAGTCCCCCGGCGTCGCGGAGGTCGGCCAGGAAGTCGCCGAACTCGTCGGCCTTCGTGCCGGCGAAGTCCGCCTCTCCGTCGCCGTTCCAGATGTCCTCGCCGACCTGGCTCATGAAGCAGTCGAAGAAGGTGCTGATGATCGCCGAGTTGTCGGTGTCCGAGAAGCCCGTGCCGAAGCCGGTGAAGCCGGCGGCCGCTGCCTTGCCGGCGACGTCCACGACCTCGTCGTACGTCGTGGGGACCGTCGCTCCGATCTGGTCGAGGATCTTCTGGTTGTAGTAGAACGCGCAGGTGCGGTACTCGTAGGGCACCGCGACCTGCTCGCCGTCGGCGTCGGCGAGGTTCTCGACAGGGCGGAGCCAGTCGGTGATCTCGGCGGCGGCCTCGGGCAGCGGCTCGTAGGCTCCGGCGGCGGCCATCTGCGGGACGGTCGGCGTGAACATCTTGAAGACGTCGGGCGCCTGGCCGGCTGCGGCGGCCTGCGGAAGCCGGTTGAGCATGTCGCCCAGCGAGACGACCGACAGATCGACCGAGATGTTCGGATTGGCCGCTTCGAAGCCGGCGATGTTCTGCTTGAGGGCGTTCGAGCGCGGGTTGTCCTGGCTCGGGTCGAGGAAGTCCCAGTAGGTGAGAGTCACGGGCTCGTCGGGGGCCGACGCCTCCGGGGAGCCGGCGCATCCGGCGAGGATCAGGCTCACCAGCGCCAGGCCGGTCACGGCAAAGCTCCATCGCTTCTTGGTCATCATCTCTCCAATGAGATCGGTTGCTGAGATCGGTTGCTGCGATCGGTTGCAAGCTAGACCACGAGAAGACCGGCTGTCAACGACGAGGTCAGAACCTCCTGATGGAAGGTTCTCGCGATCTCAGGAGACGGAGCCGGACTCCCCCAGGACGAGGGCGACCCCCGCCGACCCGGCGTCCGAGACGACGTCCGCAGCGAGGGCGTCGTCGGTGACCACGGCGTCCAGATCGGAGAGTCGGGCCACGACGTGCGCCTCGACCGCGCCGAACTTGCTGGAGTCGACCAGCAGATACTTCCGCTTCGCCCGAGCCAGGACCGAGCGCTTCACCGCGGCGTAGCTGAGAGCCCCGGTCGTGGCTCCCGTGCCGACGTTCCACGCGCTGGCGCTCAAGAAGACCGCGTCGAAGACGAAGTTCTGGAGCACCGGGGGAAACAGCTCTCCCACCGCCGAGAGGGTCGCGCCGTCGACGCGGCCCGCCGCGATGACGACGGACATCCCCGGTGCGGCTTCGACGAGGTCGATCGCCGTCGCGAGGTCGTTGGTCACGACGGTGATGCCGACGATCTCGGCGAGCGAGGACACCATGGCCGCGCAGGTCGTGCCGGAGTCGAGGTACACGACGTCTCCGGGCGAGACGAAGGCGGACGCGGCTCGCGCGATCGAGCGCTTCGCCTCGACCCGCACGCCCGTCCGGTCGCGCCGGTCGGGCGGAGGGACCCGGCCGCCAGCGACGGTGGCGCCGCCGTGGGCGAGTTCGACCTCTCCCAGATCCCGGAGCTCGAGGAGGTCGCGGCGCACAGTGACGAGCGAGACGTTCATCTCGGCGGCGAGATCGACGGAGCGCACGGCCCCCCTCTCGGCGAGCCGGGCGCGGATCACGTTTCGACGCTGAGTCGCCAGGAGCGGTGGCGAGTTATTCATTTCTGTCGCTTTCTGTCGCTTCTTGTCGTAATCTCGAGCCATGAGCCCCAAGCTGAAGACCCTGAATCACATCATCGAGGATGGGACCGTCGTCATCGTCCGCCTCGACAGCGCGGATGAGGCCTACAGGGCGGCCGCCGCGGCGATCGAGGGCGGCATCCGCGCGATCGAGATCACTCTGTCGACCCCCGGGGCGCTGCGCGTGATCGAGCGGCTCGTCGAGAGCCACGGCTCCCTCGCCTCGATCGGCGCCGGCACCGTCCTCGACGCCGCGAGCGCCTCCGCCTCGATCTCGGCCGGCGCCTCCTTCCTCGTCAGCCCGCACCTCAGCCGCGAGATGATCCGCACCGCGAACCGCTACCAGGTCCCGACGATCAGCGGTGCCTACTCCCCCACCGAGATCGTCGAGTCGATCGAGGAGGGGGCCGACATCGTCAAGCTCTTCCCCGCCGAGATCGGGCCGGAGTACGCGAAGGCGGTCCTCGCGCCCCTCGCGCACGTCTCGCTGATGCCCGCGGGCGGCGTCACCACCGCGAACGTGAAGACCTGGTTCGACGCCGGGGTCTGCGCCGTTGGAGTGGGCAGCACGATCACGAAGGCCGCTCGTCCCGACGGGGACTACGGTCGCGTGACCGCGGCGGCGCGCGACTTCCTCGCCGCTGTGCGGAACGCGCGAGACTGACCCCGTGTTCGCTCTCGTGGTGGTCGGCTCGGCCGGATCCGGCAAGTCGACCCTCGCCCGCGAGATCGCCCGGCGCTGCCGTGCGGTCTACCTCGACAAGGACGCCCTCGCGGGGCCGCTCGTCGAAGTCGCCCTGGCGACCAGCGGGCACGGAGCCGACGAGCGTGAGAACAACTCCTTCTACCGCGAGAGCGTGATGCCGGCCGAGTACGCAGCCCTGTTCGGAGTCGCCGGGGACAACCTCCGGCTGGGGCTGTCCGTCGTGATCGACGCGCCCTTCGCTGCCTATCTCGGCCGACCGGACTTCCTCGAGAAGAGCACCCGCGACGCCGTCTGGCCAGACGTCGTCCCGACCGTGCTCCGGGTGACCGCGACCGAGAGCGAGACCCGTCGACGGCTCGAGAGCCGGGGTCTGGATCGCGACCTGGCGAAGCTCTCCGACTGGGAGGGCTTCTGGCGCGACTGGGGCCGCTCCCCCGTCTCGTGGGCCGGCGTCGAGCTCATCGATCTCGACAACAGCGCGGTTCCCGACCTCGATGCCGTCGTGGAGCGCCTCGGCTGAGAGCACGCCCCGCGAGCACGAGGGTCCGGAGCGACGGACCCTCTCGAGTTCCCGGGTCGTCGCGGCTGGAGGGTCTGCGACGGCTCGGGATCACCGTCTCCCTACCGAGCCTCGCCGAGCATCCGGTCGAGGAACGCGACGGCGGCCACCCGCCCCCCTACTCCGCGACCTCGACCGTGAACACCACGTCGTCGGGCAGACTCCGGAGCACCGAGAGGTCGGACGTGACCTCGCCCATGAGCGTCAAGGTCGGCACCGAACTCGTCTCCTCGTAGATGATCGTGAGGCTGTCGGCCGGGTTGTAGTAGACGATGTCGCCCGGCTGGACGTCGGTGTAGAACGGGCCGGTCTCGGTGAGGGGCGCGTCGAGCTCGGTGATGTACTCGATGCCGAGGTTGCGGAACCACGGCAGCTGCGCCGGGAGCATCGCGAGGAGGTCCTGCGAGACCCGGCTGTCGTTCAGCACGGCCGTGACGACCTCGTCCCCCGCGGTCAGGGTGATCGCGGTCGGCCCCGCGGGAACGTCGGCAGCGGGAGCGGCCTCCGTCGGAGCGGTCGCGGCGGGGGTCGTCGCGCCCGAGCCGGCAGCGGTGGTCGGGGTGGACAGGACGTCGGCCCCCTCGTCCGTGGATCCGGTCGAGCAGGCGGAGAGCACGGCGACGACGGCGGTCGCGGCGAGGACGGCGGTGATTCTTCTCATGCCACCAGTCGATCCGCGCCGCCGGATCCCAGCCAGTCCCGCCCGTGAGGTGCCCCGGCGGGACCCGGCTGCGGGGGTCTCCGGGAGGGACCCCCTCCCGGCCGCCCAGGCGCGTAGCGTCGCTGCCATGGACAGCCACGCCGAGATCAGCGAGTTCCTCACGTCCAGGCGCGCCAGGCTCACGCCCGAGGCGGCGGGGCTCCCCGACTTCGGCGGGCGCCGGCGCGTGCCGGGCCTGCGCCGCGAGGAGGTGGCGCTGCTCGCCGGAATGAGCTCGGAGTACTACAAGCGCCTCGAGCGCGGCAACGCCGCGGGGGTGTCCGAGTCGGTCCTCCAGGGCATCAGCCGGGCCCTGCAGCTGACCGAGGCCGAGCACGAGCACCTCCTCGACCTGGTGCGCGCGGCGAACTCGATCGCGCATCCGATGCAGCGCAGGCCCGCACCGCGGACGTCCCGCGTCCGCTCCTCCGTCCAGCAGATGGTCGACGCGATGGCGACCGTGCCGGTCTACGTGCAGAACGGTCGGCTCGACTGCGTCCTGACCAACCGGCTCGGCCGCGCGGTGTTCTCGGAGATGTTCGTCGACCAGCAGTCGCCGATGAACGCGGCGCGCTTCGGCTTCCTCGACCCGCGTGCCGAGACGTTCTACCGCGACCTGGCCGACTCGCGACGCCAGTCCGTCGCACTCCTGCGTCGCGAAGCCGGGCGGGACCCCTCCGACCGGCGGCTCACCGCGTTGATCGGCGAGCTCTCGACCCGCAGCGAGACCTTCCGCGGCATCTGGTCCGCGCACGACGTCAAGGAGCACCGCACGGGCGTGAAGCGCCTGCACCACCCGGTGGTCGGCGACCTGGACCTCTCGTTCGAGTCGATGGATCTCGCCTCCGAGCGCGGCCTGCAGATGATCGTGTTCTCGGCGGCACCCGGGAGCGCGTCGCACGACGCGCTCACCCTGCTCGGCAGCTGGGCCGGAGAGAGCGATCCCGTCGGCCTCGGCGATCCCGCCGCCGGATCGAGCAGAGCGGCGCTCTGATCCGACGACGGGGGTCTCAGGCCGTCTCGGGGAAGTACCCGCCCGCCGGTCCGCGGACGGCGCTCGCGATCAGCTCGGCCGCGCGCTCCCTCGACACCGGGACGACCGGCGCCGCGAGGAGCCAGGCGAGCAGCTCGTCGAACGGCATCGTCTCCGCCGGCCAGGCCGGCATGTACGGGTCGCAGTAGATCGGGGTCCCGGGCTCGCTGCGCCAGCTCTCCGCGAGGCCGCCGGTGTCGAGCGCGTCGTAGCCGAGGGCGTCGAGGATCTCCGCGGCCCGCGCCTTCGCTGCGGCGTCCTCCCCCGCGATCGGCAGGGTGCTGCGCTCGGGATCTCCCGCCGCGCGAGCTCCGTTGCCGAGGCTCGCGAAGGTGATGCTGTTGAACGCCTTCACGACGGAGGAGTCGGCCAGGTGCGCCTGGACGAGCTCGCTGGCCGTCGACTCCCGGTCGTCCAGCGCGGCGATCCGGCCGTCGCGCTGCGGGTAGTAGTTGGTGGTGTCCAGCACGACCTTGCCGGCGAGGGCGTCGGCGGGCAGGTCGGTGTGCGCGATCAGCGGGATCGCCGCGATGACGACGTCGGCCTGCACCGCCACCTCCCGCACGGTGCCCGCGCGGGCGCGGGGCCCGAGCTGCTCGACGAGTGCGCCGAGGCTCTCGGGCCCGCGGGAGTTGCTGAGGACGACGTCCAGGCCGGCGGCGATCGCGAGACGCGCGAGCGTGCCGCCGATCGCTCCGGAGCCGATGATGCCGAGGGGTGTGCTCATGGTGATGTCCTTCGTGATGCGGATCGTCGTGCGGAGTCGCCGGGTCAGGCGTCGTGCGAGAGCGACTCGGAGAGCTCGCGGTGCGCGTCGATCTGCTGCTGGACCAGGGCCTGCTTCTGCTCGATCGAGGCCGCCGCGTCCGCTCCGGCGATGAAGCGGAGGGGGAGGTCGCCGGAGTCGGAGAGGGTCACGATCGCGCGTGCCAGCTTCGCGGGGTCGCCGGGCTGCTGCCCGTTCATGCCCGAGAAGGCGGCGAGGGTCTGCGCGGTCGCCTCGGCGTAGTCGTCGATCGCGATCTCGGGGTGGATCGTCGAGGACCCCTCCACGAGCAGATCGGTCCGGAAGAAGCCGGGCACGACGGACATCGTCGAGACGCCGAACTGCGCGACCTCGGGCTGGAGGGACTCCATCCAGCCCTCGAGCGCGAACTTCGAGGCGGCGTACGCCGAGGTGAACCCGCCCCCGACCAGGCCTGCGGTCGAGGTGACCGTGATGATCCGCCCCGACCGCTGCCCGCGGAGGAGGGGCAGGACGGCGCGGGTGACCGAGAGGGCTCCGAAGAAGTTCGTCTCGAACTGCGCGCGCATCTGGGCGTCGCTGAGGGTCTCGAAGAAGCCGGCGTGGAAGTTGCCCGCGTTGTTGACGAGCACGTCCACGCGGCCGAAGCGCTCGACGGCCGCCGCGACGGCCTTCTCGGCGGCGGCGGGATCGGTGATGTCGAGGGCGACGGCGAGGAGGTTCTCGTGCTCGCCGATCGCGGTGCGCACGCGGTCGGCGTCGCGACCGGTCGCGACGACCTCGTGTCCTGCGGCGAGGGCGGCGCGGGCGAGGTCGACGCCCAGTCCTCGTCCTGCTCCGGTGATGAACCAGACGTTCGTGTCAGCCATGCTCGTGTGTCCTTCGGTGAGGGCCCGACCGGATGTCGATCGGGCGCTGAGGCCAGTCAACGAGGGGCGCGACGCGTCGAGACAGACCCGCTCGTGAGGGTCACCAGCAGGGTCCCCCTGGGACCCGGGTGCTGCCGTAGCGTCGGGGCATGGACGCCGCCGCCGAGATCCGCGAGTTCCTCACGACGAGGCGCGCCCGGCTGACGCCCGCGCAGGCCGGCCTCCCCGACTACGGCGGGAGGCGACGTGTCCCGGGGCTCCGCCGCGAGGAGGTCGCGCTGCTCGCGGGGATGAGCGTCGAGTACTACGTCCGCTTCGAGCGCGGGAACGCGCTCGGGCTCTCGATCGAGATCCTCGACGGGATCGCCCGGGCGCTGCAGCTCGATCCCGCCGAGCGGCGCCACCTCGACGACCTCGTGCGGTCCGCGACGGAGGGGGCCCGGTCGTCCCGGCGCCGCGCACCGGCGCACGAGCAGCGGGTCGGACCCGGTGTCCAGCGGCTCCTCGACGCGATGACCGGAGTCCCGGCCCTGGTGCAGAACGGACGGATGGACGTCGTCGCGATCAACGCACTCGGGCGCGCGCTGTTCGCGGGGCTGGACGCCCGAGCGGGCCGGCCGGCGAACTTCGCCCGCTTCCTGTTCCTGGACCCGCGGGCGCACGACTTCTACCGCGACTGGGACGACTCCGCCCGGCAGATCGTCTCGCTGCTGCGCGCCGAGAGCGGCCGCTCTCCGCGCGACGGGTTTCTGGTCGCGCTGATCGAGGAGCTGCGGGCCGAGAGCGCCGAGTTCGGCGGACTCTGGGCCGAGCACGACGTCGACGAGCACGGCACGGGGGCGAAGCGCCTGCGCCACCCGGAGGTCGGCGACCTCGACCTCGGCTACGAGGCGCTGCAGCTCACCGGCGATCCGGGCCTGCTGCTCCTGGGGTGGACCGCCGAGCCCGGCAGCGCCTCGGACGACGCTCTGCGGCTCCTCGGCAGCCTGACGGCGAGCAGCGCCTCCGCCCGCCGCTGACACCTCGCACGCTCGCTCCCCTGCCTCCGCGTCCGGGCGACCGCGTCCCGCCGCGTCAGAGCGGCTCGCCCGACGCCGGGGCCGCGGCCCAGCTCGCCAGCAGCCGCAGGCTCTCGGCCGACCGCGAGCCCGGGGCGGCGGAGTAGGCGGCGAGGAGCAGCCCGCGATCGCTCGTGAGCTCCAGCACCTCGCGGTCGAGGTCGAGGTCGCCCACGACCGCGTGGCGCAGCAGCGTCGGCCCTGCGGTGTGCTCGCCGACCTCGCGGGAGGCCCAGGTCCGGCGGAAGCACTCGCTGCGCGTCGAGAGCTCGCCGACCAGGTCGGTCAGCGAGCGGTCGAACGGACGCCGGTCGGCCTCCGCCCGCAGCAGAGCGGCGCACTGCCGCGCGATCCGGTCCCGATCTCGGAAGAGGACCGCGGAGCGCTCGTCCAGGAAGACGAAGCGACCGAGATTCGGCCCGGGGCGCTCGAGGGCGGCCGAGAACAGGGCGGCCCCCAGAGCGTTGGTGCCGACCACGTCCAGGCGTCCGTTCTGCACGAGCGCGGGCACGTCGCCCATCGCGTCGAGCAGCTGCTGCACCGGCGGTCGCAGACCGACGGGTCGGGGAGCGGGACGACGACGCCGGGGCGGCTCGCCCCCGTTGGCGATGCGGACCAGCTCGAAGAGCCGGTTCCGATCCGGGTCGTCCAGCTGCAGCGCCCGGCAGAGTCCGTTCAGGACGTCCTCCGAGACCCGCCCGACACGGCCCCGTTCGAGGCGGAGGTAGTACTCGACGCTCAGGCCGGCGAGGAGGGCGACCTCCTCGCGGCGCAGACCCGGGGCCCGCCGTCGTCCGCCGAAGTCGGGCAGTCCCGCCTGCTCCGGCGAGAGCCGGCTGCGGCGCGAGACCAGGAAGTCCCTGATCTCGATCGGAGTGTCCATGCCGTCGACCGTACGGGTGCCCCGGACGGCGAGAGGGGCCCCGCTGGTGACCCTTCCAGCAGGGACTCCCACCTCCCCGAGTGCCCGGCGGAGAGTGGAGGCGGTCGGCAGCGTCCCGGCCCGTCCCGGCCCGCACGCCGGCACCGACAGGAAGGACTCCCCCATGACCTCCACCCTCACCGGAACCGTCGCCGTCGTCACCGGCGCCTCCAGCGGCATCGGCCGCGCGACCGCCCGCGCACTCGCCGCGGAGGGCGCCTCGGTCGCCCTCGTGGCCCGCAGGAAGGACCGCCTCGACGAGCTCGTCGCCGAGATCGAGGGCCTGGGCGGCACCGCGCTCGCCCTCCCCGTCGACATCGCCGACCGCGCGCAGGTCGACGCCGCGATCGCGACCGTCGTCGAGCGCCTCGGCCGCCTCGACGTGCTCGTCAACAACGCCGGCCTCATGCTGCTGGGCCCCGTCGCCGGCACCGACGTCGAGGAGTGGGAGCGGATGATCGCGATCAACCAGCTCGGCCTGCTCTACACGACGAAGGCGGCCCTCCCCCACCTGCTGGCGGCCGCCGAGGACGACCTGCGCGGCGTCGCCGACATCGTCAACATCTCCTCCATCGCCGGGCGCCAGGCCTGGGCCGACTTCGCCGCGTACTCCATGACGAAGTTCGGCGTGTCCGGCTTCAGCGAGGCCCTGCGACAGGAGGTCACGAAGAAGAACGTCCGCGTCGGACTGCTGCAGCCCGGTGCCGTGGCGACCGAGCTGGTCGCGCAGAACAACCAGCGGATCCAGGAGCAGCTCGCCGCCTCCGACGCGGAGGCGATCCCGGAGCGGCTCGAGCCCGAGGACATCGCCGAGAGCATCCTCTACATGGTCACCCGGAACCGCCGCTCCTCCATCGCCGAGCTGTGGGCCATGCCCACCTCGCAGGCCTGACCCGCGACCCCGCGGCCCCACTCACCACGCACAGGAAGAGCAGCACATGAAGAACGCACGTCTCGGAGCCCTCGAGGTCTCCCGCATCGGCCTGGGCGCCATGACCATGGCCGGCACCTACACGACCGGCGGCGGCCTCGACGACGGCGAGTCGATCCGGACGATCCACCGCGCCCTCGACCTCGGCGTCACCCACATCGACACCGCCGAGATCTACGGACCGTTCCACAGCGAGGAGCTGGTGGGCCGCGCCCTCCGCGGCCGTCGCGACGGCGTGGTCGTCGCCACCAAGTTCGGACTCGTCTCGCACTCCGGCGGCGGCCCCGGCACCATCGACAGCAGCGCCGCCAACGTCCGCGCGGCCGTCGAGGGATCCCTCCGGCGCCTGGGCACGGACCGCATCGACCTCTACTACCAGCACCGGGTCGACCGCAGCACGCCGATCGAGGAGACCGCGGGAGCCGTCGCCGAGCTCATCGCCGAGGGCAAGGTGCTGCACTTCGGCCTCTCGGAGGCCTCGCCCGAGACGATCCGCCGCGCGCACGCCGTGCAGCCCGTCTCGGCGCTGCAGACCGAGTACTCGCTCTGGACCCGCGACGTGGAGGACGAGATCCTGCCGCTGCTGCGCGAGCTGGGCATCGGCTTCGTCCCCTACTCGCCGCTGGGCCACGGGCTGCTGACCGGGCAGCTGCGCTCGGCCGCCGACCTCCCCGACGGCGACTGGAGGAAGTCGAACCCGCGCTTCACGGGCGAGAACTTCGAGCGCAACCTCGCGCTGGCCGACGAGGTGCGCGCGATCGGAGCCGAGATCGGGGCGACCCCCGCGCAGACGGCGCTCGCGTGGATCCTCACCCGCGGCGACGACATCGCGCCGATCCCGGGCACCCGCAGGGTCGCCCGCGTCGAGGAGAACACCGCGGCCGACGCGGTCGAGCTGACTCCGGAGCAGGTCACCCGCCTCGAGGCGCTCGAGCCCGCCGCGGGCGCCCGCCACGACGACGCCAACATGGCTTCGATCGACGGCTGAGCGAGAGCCTCCCCGGACGACGGAGGACGGCCGCCGGGTACCCGACGGCCGTCCTCCCGCGCCCGACCCGAACGGGCGCGGGTCGACTCACCTCATCACGGGCGCCACTTCTGGTTCGTCCCTCCGTTGCAGGTCCACTGGTTCAGCGCTGCACCGCTGACGGTGGAGCGGTTCTGCACCTCGAGGCAGAGGCCGCTGTGCGCGTTCCGGTACGTCGAGGTCCCGTCGGCGGCGACGGTGCGCGTCCAGAGCTGGTTGGCTCCGCCGTTGCAGGAGTACTGCGTGGCGGCGGCGCCGTTCTGGGTGCTGAAGCCGTAGACCTCGAGGCACTTGCTGCTGTTCGCGTTCACCAGCGCCACGTTCGTCCCGCGCGGGACGACCCGCCACTGCTGGTTGACGCCGCCGCTGCAGGTCCACTGGTTCACGGCGGCCCGGTCGCTCTGGCTCGCGCCGAGGACGTCGGCGCAGAGCCCGCTGTTCGCGTTCACGAGCCGGGCGTTGCCGGCGAGCTGCCCCTGGGGCACGAGCCGCCACTCCTGCGACTGGTCGGCGACCGAGGCCTGGAGCGTCGCCGGAGATCCTGCCGAGGCCGCCGTGAGGAAGAGCGACGTGTTCTGCCGCGACTGGAGCCGGACGTGAGTGCCGTCGACCTGCACGATGTTCCACTGCCCCTCGGCGCGGTCGTCGATCCACTGGCCGATCCGCTGGCCGGTGGCCGCGTTCCCGGTCCAGACGGTCGCCGCGCGTCCACCCGACTTGTTGAGCAGCGTGGTGCCGCCGGCCGGCTTGGCGGTGAGGTGCCAGAGCTGGGTGGCGGGGTTCGCGGCGGAGTCGGCCGCCTCTGCGCGCACGTCCGGCTGGTCGCCGTTGCCGATCACGGCGTCGGTCGTGTTCGAGTTCGTTCCGAGCACCTGTCCGGAGCGACGGTTGACCAGCTGGTAGTACTCGCCGGCAGAGCGCCCGAAGTCGACGTCCGCGTGACGGATCACCGGCTGCTCGGTCGGTCCGCCCCAGGCCGACTGCAGGATGAGGACGCGCCCGGTCTCGCTGTCGTACTGGAGGTTCCGGCTGTAGCCGCCGCCGAGCGGCGTCTGGTACTCGGTCCAGCGGCCGAAGCTCGCGCCGTCGTTCACCCATACGTTGCCACTGCCGGCCGCGTTGTAGGCGATCCGCCCGTCGGGCAGGTGCATCAGCACCGGGCTGCCGCCCGTCGCCAGCGGCCTCGAGCCCGGAGTGACCGGGAGCTGGCTGATGTCCGTGCCGTCCGGGTCGCCGTCGGCGAAGAACCGCTCGGGGTCGTCCGCGATCTTGTAGCGGACGTTGTCGCCGCCGCCGAAGTACTCGAAGGTCATGATCCACTTGCCGTCGTTCGTGGGAGCGACGGTGGTCATGCCCGGACGCGCGAAGCCGATGTGCTGGCGGCCGTCGAACGAGAAGCTCGGGCCGGAGACATCGACGACGGGAGCACTCCACGACGCGGAGCGCCCGTCCCACGTCTTGTGGGCCAGGATCTGGCTCTGGTCGTCGCGCCCCGTCGCGTTGTCGGAGGTGCCGATCGGCACGCCCGTCGCGCGGTCGTAGTCGAGGTAGTCGTTCTCGTCCGAGTAGTAGGCGAGGAGCTTCCCCTGGTGCACGCGCAGGTGCGGCTCCCACAGGGGATCCTGCTGGCGCGTGGCGTTCGCCTGCGAGACGTTGCGGCCGCCGGCGCCGGCGCTGCCGCCCTGCCAGCCGCCCGCGGCGATGATGTTGACGAACCGCCAGTCGGCGCCCTCGTTGCTGCTCGCGTAGAGGGCGATGGAGACGTCGCGGCGGTCGCCGTCGTTGTCGGGGACCCACGCGGGGTTCGCGGCCTTCTGCTCGCGGTAGAACTCGTCCTCCCCCGAGACGACGGTCGCCAGGAGGAGGGTGCCGGCGGCGATGTCCCCGACGGTCTCGGGCATGACGTAGAAGTAGGGGTTGGTCCAGTTGCTGGAGTACTTGTCCATGGCCGGGTCGCTCGAGAGCTCGGCCGGCGAGCCGAGCTCGGTCAGCGGCTGCCACGTGTCGCCGTTGTCGTCGCTCTTGTAGATCGGCATCCTCTCGCCGACCGCGCCGCCGATGGAGTCCGGTGCCGGGTAGTCGACGACGGTCGCCTTCTCGAAAGCGGCGACGATGCGCCCGCTCGGCAGCTGGACGGACTTCGGGTACACGATGCAGTTGCCGCGCCCCTTCAGGCACGGCTCGTTCCCGAGCTGGTAGACGACGCCTCCCTGCGGCGTGTACGCCTGCGCCGTGATCGCCGGGCCCGCGAGCAGCGCGGCGGCGACCGCCACGGCTCCGAGCAGCATCCCGGAGCGCCGGGACTTCGTGGTGAACCTCATCGTTCTCGTTCCTTCGGTCGTGGCTGGCGGACGGGGCGGATCCCGAGTCGTCGCCGACCGGTCCTCGCCCTGAGTCCCTCTGCCGCGCGATGTTGTCGATCACTTCCCGCGGCTTTCGTCGATGTTATCGACAACAGCGCGGGTGAGCGCAAGCCTTCGCGCCACACTGGTTCGGCATCGGCCCGAGGGCCGACGGCGGAGGGGGAAGTCCATGACGGAGGAATCGGCACCCGCGCGCACGTCCGGTCGCCAGGCGACGATCTACGACGTGGCACGCGTCGCCGGAGTCTCGCACCAGACCGTGACCCGGTTCCTGCAGGGCTTCGAGGGCATCCGCCCCGCCACGCGCTCGCGCGTCGAGGCGGCCCTCGCCGAGCTCGACTACCGACCCAACCTCACGGCGCGCTCGCTGCGCGCCCGCCGCTCCCACCGCATCGGCGCCCTGACCCACGAGATCGATCAGGTCGGGCCGAGCAAGATCCTGCAGGGGGCGAGCACCGCCGCCCGCGAGGCCGGCTACGTGCTCGACATCGTCTCGCTCGACATGGGCAGTCCGACCGCGATCGAGGAGGCGCTCGACCTCGTCACGCAGCACGAGCTCGCGGGCGTCCTCGCCCTCGCGTCGACCGACGAGATGACGCACGCGTTCCGCACCACCCGCTTCCGCGTCCCGGCGCACCTCGCCGTCGAGGAGGACGACGACGACACCCGTTCGCCGTCGCAGCTGACAACCCAGGGGTTCCCGGCCCTCGTCGCCCACCTCGCCGGCCTCGGGCACCGCGAGATCCTGCACCTGGCCGGCCCGCCCACGTGGTCGGCCGCCCGAAACCGGCGCAGGGCCTACGAGGCCGCCGTCGCACAGCACGGCCTGCACTCGACCGGCGTGCTCGAGGGCGACTGGTCGGCGCGCTCCGGCTACGAGCTCGTCCGGGCCCTGCCCGAGGTCCGCGCGACCGCGATCGTGGCGGCGAACGACCAGATGGCGCTCGGAGCGATCCTCGCCCTCACCGACCGCGGGCTGCGGGTGCCCGAGGACGTCAGCGTCACCGGCGTCGACGACATCCCCGAGGCCGCGTACGTCGGCCCGCCGCTGACGACGCTCCGCGTCGATTTCCTCGGCCAGGGCCGCTCGGCACTGGCCGAGCTGCTGGCCCTGATCGACGGGACCGACGCGGCGCCGCACGTGACGCTCGCCGCCGAGCTCGTGCCGCGCCGCTCCTCCGGACCCGCTCCCCGCTGACCCGCTACGACTCCCGTCGGCGCGCCGGACCGGAGGAGGAGCGGAGCACGAGCGTCGGCCGCGGCCCCTCGGCACCGAACTCCGCGGCCGGATCGTCGATCCTCGCCAGCAGCGCCAGGAGCGCCTCCCGCCCCTGAGCGTCGAAGTCCAGCTGCACGGTGGTCAGGGCGGGCGTGAAGTACGCGGCCTCGGGAGTGTCGTCGACCCCGGTCACGCTGACGTCGGCGGGCACCCGGACACCGCGGGCGTCGAGGGCGTGCAGCGCGCCGAGTGCCATCTGATCGTTGGCCGCGAGGATCGCCGTCGGCAGCTCCTCGAGCGCGGCGATCGCCTCGTGGCCCGAGCGCGCCGACCAGTCCCCGTGCAGGATCCGCGCCGGCGGCAGGCCGTGGCGCTCGAGCGCGGCGTGCACGGCGCGCAGCCGGTTCCTCGCGGCCGACCAGGTCGCGGGGCCCGCGATGTGCACGAACTCCTCGTGGCCGAGCCCGACGAGGTGGTCCACGAGCGCGCCGATCCCGGAGTCGGACCCCTCGCCGTCCGACTCCGCCTCCGCGGCGATGACCACCGGCACCCCGAAGCCCGTGTGCTCGAGCACGTCCCGCACGCTGTCCGTCGAGGCGAACGCCAGCAGGCCCGCGAGATCGTGCCGGGTCAGCAGCTGGAGCGCGCTCTGCACCTCCGCCGTGTCGGCCATGTCGAGGGTCACGACGTCGAGGAGGTACCCCGCCTCGCGCGCCGCCGTCGTCGCGGCCTGGATGATGCGGTTCGGCCCGACCTGGTCCACCGCGTGCGTCAGGGCGCCGATCCGCATCGACCGTCCCGAGATCAGCGCGCGCGCCGTGAGATTGGGCCGGTAGCGGACGGTGGTCAGGGCGGCCTCGATCTTCTCCTTCGTCGAGGCGCGCATGTCGAGACCGCGCATATAGCGGCTCACCGAGGCGTGCGAGACGCCCGCCGCCCGGGCGACGTCGTAGATCGTGCCGGTCGTCGGCGCGGGGTCGCTCGTCATGGGCTCCTCCTCGGATCGGTCTTGCTTTTCTCAATGTTGTCGATCACAATCGCTCCTGCCAACTGTTATCGAGAACAGTTCACCACGATGGAGTGCTTCACGTCATGACCGCCGCCCCGCAGTCCCTCCCGCCGCAGACCCTGCTCGGCGTCGCCTACTACCCCGAGTACCACGTCTCGGACCGCCTGATCGAGGACCTCGATCTGATGGTGGCGGCGGACATCACGGTCATCCGGGTGGGCGAGTCCGTCTGGTCGACCTGGGAGCCCAGCGACGGCCGTTTCGAGCTCGAGTGGATGCAGCGGGTGCTGGACGCGGCGCACGAGCGCGGCATCCGCGTGATCCTCGGCACCCCCACCTACGCGGTGCCGCCGTGGCTGCAGACCGCGCACCCCGAGATCGCCGGCGAGCGGCGCACGGGCGAGCGCATCGCCTGGGGCGCCCGCCAGGAGGTCGACTACTCGCACCCCGCGTTCCGCTTCCACGCCGAGCGCGTGATCCGCCGCATCGTCGGCCGCTACGCCGCGCACCCCGCGATCATCGGCTACCAGGTCGACAACGAGCCGGGTCTGGAGCTCCTGCACAACCACGGCGTGTTCACCGGCTTCGTGCGCAGCCTCCGCGAGCAGTACGGCGACGTCGAGACCCTCAACCGCGAGTGGGGGCTCACCTACTGGTCGCACCGCATCGACGACTGGAGCGAGCTCTGGCGTCCCGACGGGAACACCTTCCCGCAGTACGACCTCGCCTGGCGCCGGTACCAGTCGGCGGTCACCACCGACTTCATCTCGTGGCAGGCCGGCATCGTCCGCGAGTACTCGCGCGAGGACCAGTTCGTGACCACCTGCCTCCAGTACCCGCGCCGCGGCGTCGACGAGCGCGCGGTGTTCGAGGCGCTCGACATCGCCGCCGGCAACCCCTACTACGGCATGCAGGACCACCTCGAGATCGGCGTCGAGCACGAGCACCCGAACTACTGGACCACGTCCGGAGTCCCGGGCCTGCTCCGCCAGGCCGACCGGCTCTACGCCTCCCGCCAGCAGCGCTACCTGGTCACCGAGACGAACGCGCAGGCGATCGACACCGCCGACAACAACCTCCCGCCCTACCCGGGCCAGCTGCGCCAGTCGGCCCTCGCGTTCGTCTCGCGCGGTGCCGCGATGATCGAGTACTGGCACTGGCACACGCTGCCCTTCGGCGCCGAGACCTACTGGGGCGGAGTCCTCCCCCACAGCCTCGTCCCCGGCCGCGTCTACGAGGAGGTCGCCGCGATCGGCCGCGACCTCGCCACCCTCGGCGACGCCCTCGACGGCTACGAGCCGGATGCGGACGCCGCCGTGCTCTGGTCGACCTCGAGCCGGTACGCGCTGCAGTTCATGCCTCCGCTGAGCCGCGACGGCGGGCCCGACGAGGAGTCCTACGAGCGGATCGTCGACTCCTTCTCGCGGGGGATCGTCGACGCCGGCGGGCAGTCCCGTTTCCTCCACCTCGAGCAGGCGCGCGATCTCGGAGCCGCCGAGCTCGCGCACCGCTTCCCCGTGATCGTCGCCGCCGGGCTCTACGTCTGCACCGACGACGACCTCGAGCTGCTGCGCGAGTACGCGGCCCTGGGCGGGCACCTCGTCCTCGGCCCGCGCACCGCCTACGGCGACGACGAGGCGCGCGCCCGCGTCGAGCGGGCTCCCGCGCGCCTCGCGGGTCCGGCGCAGGTCGGCTACGAGGAGTTCAGCAGCGTGAGCACGCCGGTCCGCGTGACCGGCTCCGCCGCCCTGCCGCTGCCGTCCGAGGCGCACGCCACCCTGTGGATCGACGGGCTCCGCTCGGCGGGCGCGGTGACGCTCGCGACCTACGAGCACCCGCGCTTCGGCGCCTTCCCCGCCGCGACGACCGCCCGCTACGGCCGCGGCGACATCACGGTCGTCGGGACGGTCCCGGATCCGGAGCTCGCCCGCGAGCTGGCGCGCTTCGCGCTGCCGGAACCCGACGCCGTCGTCACGGCGGAGGGCCGGGCGGTGACGGTGTCCTCGGGCACCGCCTCCGGATCGCGGTTCACCTTCGTCTTCAACTGGGGCTGGACCCCCCGCACCGCGACGCTGCGGCGAGCGGCGGTCGACGCGCTCTCGGGAGCGGAGCTCGCCGCCGGCACGAGCGTCGACCTGGAGCCCTGGGACGTCCGGGTGCTCCGCACCGAGGCAGAGGAGACCGGCCGATGACCACCATGATGGAGCGCCTCGCGAGGACCGACACGCGACGGGAGCCCTCGCCCCCGAAGCCCTCGCGCGCGCAGCGCGACTGGCGCGGCTGGCAGTTCGTCGGCCCGTTCGCCGCCGTGTTCGTGCTCGTGTTCCTCGCCCCGCTGGCCTACGCGCTCTGGCTGAGCCTGTTCCAGAACCGGATCATCGGCGGCAACAGCTTCGTCGGCCTCGACAACTACGTCGCGGTCCTGTCGGACCCGCAGTTCTGGGACGGCTTCGTCCGTGTCGTGCTCGTGCTGCTCGTGCAGGTGCCGGTCATGCTCCTCCTCTCGCTGATCGCGGCCCTCGCGATCGACAGCGCACGGCTCTACGCGTCGGGGCTGTTCCGGATGGTGATCTTCCTGCCCTACGCGGTGCCGGCCGTCGTCGCCGTGCTGATCTGGGGCTTCCTCTACGGCAACAACTTCGGGCTCACCGCCAACATCAACGACCTGCTCGGGGCCGAGGTGCTGCGACCGCTCTCCGGGCCGTGGATCCTCGCCTCGATCGGCAACATCGTGACCTGGGAGTACATCGGCTACAACATGCTGATCTTCTACTCGGCACTGAAGACGATCCCCGCCGAGCTGTACGAGGCGGCCGAGATCGACGGGGCCCGCGGCGTCCAGGTCATCACCGCGATCAAGCTGCCCGCCGCCCGCGGCGCGATCGTCATCGCCACGATCTTCTCGATCATCGGCAGCTTCCAGCTCTTCAACGAGCCCAACGTGCTGAAGCCCCTGGCCGAGAACGTGATCTCGTCCTACTTCACGCCGAACATGTACGCCTACAACCTCTCGTTCGCCGGCCAGCAGTTCAACACCGCGGCCACGGTCGCCATCGTCATGGGCGTCATCACCGCCACGATCGCCTACGTCGTGCAGCTGCGCGGCAGCCGGAAGGAAGACCAGTGAGCACCACCCTGCGCACCCTGAACCCGCGGGTCCGCCGCGCCGGATCGATCAGCCGGCCTCGCAAGTCCGTCGCGCTGACGCTGGTGATGCTGGCGTTCCTCCTCTACGCGCTCGTCCCGCTGCTGTGGCTCGTCATCAACGCGTCCAAGACGCAGGCCGACCTGTTCAGCTCGTTCGGACTCGGCTTCGGCGACAGCTTCGTGCTGGGCGAGAACATCGCCGCGACCTTCGCCTACGACGACGGCATCTTCCTCCGCTGGCTCGGCAACACGCTGCTCTACGTGGTCGTCGGCGCGGGCGGAGCGACCCTGCTCGCCACCCTCGGCGGCTACGGTCTGGCGAAGTTCCGCTTCCCGGGCAAGAAGGCCTACTTCGCGGTGGTCCTCGGAGCCGTCGCCGTGCCGGGCACGGCTCTCGCGGTGCCGACGTTCCTGCTCTTCAGCCAGCTCGGGCTCACGAACACGCCGTGGGCGATCATCCTGCCCTCGCTCATCACCCCGTTCGGGCTGTATCTGGTCTGGGTCTACACGATCGACTCCGTGCCGACCGAGCTGCTCGAGGCGGCGCGGCTGGACGGGGCGACCGAGATGAGGACGTTCTTCACCATCTCGCTCAAGCTGCTGACCCCCGGAGTCGTGACCGTCGCGCTCTTCTCGGTGGTCGCGACCTGGAACAACTACTTCCTGCCCCTGATCATGCTCAGCGACCCCGCCTGGTACCCGCTCACGGTCGGCCTCAACCAGTGGAGCTCGCAGGCCAGCGGCGTCTCGGCCGAGCCGATCTACAACCTCGTCATCACCGGCTCCCTGATCACGATCGTCCCGATCGTCGTGATCTTCCTGTTCCTCCAGCGCTTCTGGCAGTCGGGCCTGAGCGCCGGAAGCGTCAAGGGCTGACCCCGGTCCCGCCCCTCGCACCCGCACCACCCCTCCCGCAC
>NZ_JAMRYM010000010.1:0-60690 GCF_023743255.1 Rathayibacter rubneri
CTCGAGGACGCGAAGCGGTTCGCCGAGCTCGCGCTCTCGACGGACAGCGCCGCGCCCGCACGACCGACCTCGCCGACGAGGCGGAGGACGGCGGGGTGCCACGGGTCCTGGTACGCGGAGACGGTGCCGAGCATCCGGTCCGCCGCCAGGGTGTACTGGGTCAGGTCGTTGGTGCCGATGGACGCGAAGTCCGCGACTCCGAGGATCCGGTCCGCGAGCAGGGCCGAGGAGGGCACCTCGACCATGACGCCCGCGGTGCGGATGCCGAGCTCGCGGGCCATCGTGGTGAAGTAGCGGGTCTCGTCGACCGTCGCGACCATCGGCGCCATGACCCAGAGGTCGGCGTCGGTCGCGGCGTCGGCCTGCGCGAGGGCGGTGAGCTGGTCGCGGAGGATCTGCTCGCTGGCGCGCAGAGCGCGGAGCCCGCGGAGCCCCAGGGCCGGGTTCTCCTCGTGGTCGTCGTTGAGGAAGCTCAGCGGCTTGTCGGCGCCGGCGTCGAGGGCCCGGACGACGACCTTCTTCCCCGGGAACGCGGCGAGCAGTCGCGTGTACTGCTCCGCCTGCTCGGCGACGGTCGGCGCGGTCTTCGCGTCGAGGAAGAGGAACTCGGTGCGGAACAGGCCCACGCCCTCCGCTCCCAGCTCGACCGCGCCCTGCGCGCCGTCGGCCGAGCCGAGGTTCGCGAGCAGCGGCACGGCGTGGCCGTCGGCCAGGGCGCCGGGGACGACGGGAGCGGCGAGGCGCTCGGCACGCTCGGTGATCGCGGCCTTCGCCTCCGTGATCTCGACGTCCGAGGGGTTCACGGTCACGACGCCGGTGGTGGCGTCGAGGATCACGAGCTGGCCGTCGCGCAGGTCGAGGGCACCGGTGGTGCCGACGATCGCGGTGATCGACTTCTCGCGGGCGAGGATCGCGGTGTGCGAGGTCGGACCGCCGTCGCTGGTGACGAGGCCGAGGACCTTGTCGAGGTCCAGCAGCGCCGTGTCGGCCGGCGCGAGGTCGCGGGCGACCAGCACGAACGGCTCGTCCGACTCGGGCACGCCCGGCGCCGCGACGCCGCGCAGGTGCGCCACGACGCGCTGCGAGACGTCGTCGAGGTCCGTCGCGCGCTCGGCCATGTACCCGCCCATCGCGACCAGGAGGTCGCGGAACCCGGCGAAGGCCTCGTGCACGGCCCGCTCGGCCGTCTTGCCGTTCGCGATGCGCGCCTTGACGTCGTCGGCGAGCGACGGGTCCTCGGCCATCAGCGCCTGCGCGTCCAGGACGTCCTTCGCGGAGCCCCCGGCGCGCTCCCCGCGATGGCGGATCGTCGCGGCGGTCGCCGACAGCGACGACACTGCGCGCTCCTCCTCCTGCACGGGTGTGCGCGTGCTCGCCACGTCCTCGGGCTCGGGGAGCGGCTCGGGCATGCGCAGCACGGGGCCGAGGGCGAGCCCGCGGCCGACTCCGGTGCCCTGGAGCTTCGCGGAGGCGTAGGCGGTCGAAGGAGTGGACAGCGTCATGAGTGCTCGGTTCCTGTCGTGCTCTCGTCGGTGAGAGAGCGGGGGGTGATCGAGTGGGGGGCCGGCGGGAATCGCCCGCTTGGAGGAGAAGCGTCGGAGACCCGAGTCCGGAGAGGGCTGATGCGGCCCAGTGAGGGCCGCCGTCGCGTCCCGCGGTCGTCCGCGGCTACCGGCGCCGTGTGCGCCGGGGCTGCCGCCTTGCGCGACGCGATGCGTCGCGGGCGCCGTCGCGGTCTGCGGACCTAGGCGTCGTGATCCGTCGAGAGGAACGTCGCGAGCTCGTCGAGGACGGCCTGCTCGTTGTCGCCCTCGACGGTGAGGGTGAGGTCGTCGCCGTGCTCGATGCCGAGCGAGATGATGCCGAGGATCGACGCGGCGTTGACCGCGGTGGCGTCGCCCTTCTTGACGAGGACCTTCTGGCCCGACTTCGCCGCGGCCTGGCTGAAGAGCGAGGCGGGGCGGGCGTGGAGGCCCTTCGACGATGCGACCTGAACAGTGCGCTCGACCATGAACGTTTCTCCTTGGATCTGCAGCCGGGGCTGCGTCAGTGGTGGCCTGCTCCGGGCTCGGTGCCCGGTGCGGGTCGTCCGGAGGGATCCCCGTCCGCTCCTGCGACGACCGCGCGAGCGGCGAAGAGGACGGGCAGGGTGTCGAGCACGGTGTCGGCACCGTGCACTCCGAAGACGTCGTGCGGGAGGAGGGCGGCCGCGACTCCGACCGCCTCCGCCTGGTGGCGGAGTCCGTCGAACTGCGACTCGAGATGCGGCCCGACCAGGAGGACGTCGGCCTCCGGGAGGGAGTCCGCCAGACCGGAGAGGGTCTCGGAGCGGAACGAGGCGTCCACGCCCCGCTCCTTCGCACCCGCCCGCAGGCGGTGCGCCAGGAACGTGCTCGACGCCCCTGCACCGCAGACGATCAGGATCTTCCGCATACGATCGCCTCCTCGCGCCCGTGTCGTCCTTCAGTGAAGCATCCCTCCCGCGCGGGCGGGGCTGCCGCAGGCAATCTTCCGCGGGGCCGGAAGAGCGCTTCCACGCCGACGGCGCGGGGATTTCCCGGCCCGACTCCGAGATGGTTGACTGCGGGGACCGACGACTCGCCGACCTCGCGACGAGCGGGCCCGCGGCGGGGCGCACGCTCCCCGCGGGATCCCCCTTCGCGCCTGGAGCCCCCTGGATGCCTGACAACCGCGAACGCCTGCTGGAGTACCTCTCCCGCGCGGACGGGTGGGTGACCGCGCACGAGCTCGCCGATCGACTCGGAGTGACCACTCGGAGCGTGCGCAGCTACGTCACCGCGATCAAGACGCAGGCCGCACCGCTCGAACCCGTCGAGTCCTCCGCCAACGGCTACCGGCTGGCGCGCGACGCCTACGCCGCGTTCCTCGATGCCCAGCGCAGCCGCGACGTCGAACCGGACACCCCCCGCGACCGGCTGTACGGCCTCGTCCGCCGGCTGGTCGACTCCGACGACGGACTCGACGTCGTCGCCCTCGCCGAGGACCTCGCCGTGAGCGAGTCGACGGTGGAGGCGGACCTGCGGCGGGTGAAGTCCCTCGCCGACGAAGCGGGCCTCTCCCTCGCCCGCCGCGGCGCGACCGTGCGGCTCGAGGGCAGCGAGGAGGCGCGCCGCCGTCTGATCTCGCGCATGTTCCGGGACGAGAGCGCCCAGGGCGTCTTCACCCTCGACGACGTGCAGCGGGAGTTCGCCTCCCCCGGCCTGGGCGCGTTCAAGACCGAGCTGCTGGGCGCGCTCGAGGAGCGCGGCTACTACATCAACGACTACGGGGTGAACAGCGTCCTGCTGCACATCGCCATCGCCGTCGACCGCGTCTCGCGCGGCATCGGGGACTCGTCGACGCAGCACCCCTCCCCCGCCCTGCACGGCGAGCTCGCCGCACTGCTGGCCGAGCTGGTCGAGCGCCACTACGCGACGCGGCTCACGGACGCCGAGCTCGCCCAGCTCGCGATCCTGATGACCACCCGCGTCGCGACTCCGGGGCAGAACGAGCCGGTCGCCGCCGTCGTCGAGAACTACGTCGATCCCGAGGACCTCGCCGTCGTGCGGGCCCTGGTCGCCGAGGTGAACCGCGAGTACCTGGTGGACCTCGACGACGAGGGTTTCATCGTGCGCCTCGCCCTGCACGTCCGGAACCTCATCGCCCGGGCGACCGAGGGCGGCTACTCCCGCAATCCGCTCACCCGCTCCATCAAGACCAGCTTCCCGATGACGTACGAGATCGCGGTCTTCCTCGCCTCCGGACTGCAGCGCCGCCGCGGCATCCTCGTGAACGAGGACGAGATCGCGTACATCGCCCTGCACGTGGGCTCGTTCCTCGAGCGGGTCTCGCGCCGCGAGGAGCGGCTGTCCTGCGTCATCGTCTGCCCCAACTACTACGACCTCGCGCACATGCTGAGGCTCCGGGTCGAGCGCTCGCTGGGCACCGAGGTCGAGGTCCGCTCGCTGATCACCCGGAGCGACGTCGACTGGGACCGCCTGACCGCCGATCTGGTGATCACCACGATCGACGAGCGGCCGTACGCCGACGACGTGGTCGTCGTGCAGCCGTTCCTCACCGATCACGACGTCGACTCGGTGCGGCGAGCGATCGCCCGGGTCCGTCGGCACCGGCGCCGCGCGCAGATCAAGGACGAGCTGCTCCAGTTCTTCGACGAGTCGCTCTTCTTCCGCAATCTGCACGCGCGGGACGAGTCCGCCATGATCCGCCTCCTGGGCGAGCGGATGATCGCGCAGGGCATCATCGACGACGACTACGTCGCCGGTGCGATCGAGCGTGAGCGGATGAGCTCCACGGCCTTCACCGACAACCTCGCTGTGCCGCACGCGATGGCGATGAGCGCGCGGCGCACCTCGATCGCGATCGTGGTGAACGACGTGCCGATGGAGTGGGGCGAGCAGCGGGTGAACGTCATCGCGATGATCGCGTTCGCGTCGGCCGGCCGCAGCACCTTCCAGTCGGTCTTCGACCAGTTCGTCGAGGTCTTCTCGGAGCGCGCGGAGGTCCAGCGGCTGATCCGCCGCTCCACCGACTTCGGCGCCTTCATCGAAGAACTCGTACGGGTCTTCGACAGCTGAGTGCTGAGCCTCGTCGATACCGGGACGCGTCTCCCCCTGCTGATCGAGTAGCGCTCGCCGAGCGCGCCTGCTGATCGAGTAGCGCTCGCAGAGCGCGTATCGAGATCCACCGCTCCCGGCGGTCGGGTGCAGCGGATCGTCGGGCGGTCTCGATACGCCGCTGCGCGGCTACTCGACCACCGGGTGGTGCCCTGCTCGCACCGCCCTCACGCGATCGGCGCAGGCACGATCCCGTACGGTGCGAGCCCCGCCGCCCCGCCGTCGGCCAGCGTCGTCACCCAGATCCCGTCGCGGTGCACCGCGACCGAGTGCTCCCAGTGCGCGGACATGCTTCCGTCGACGGTCGCGACCGTCCACTCGTCCTCGCGCACGACGGTCTCGGCACTGCCGGCCGTCACCATCGGCTCGATCGCGACGACGAGCCCGGGCTTCACCTCGGGTCCGCGCTGGCGGACCCGGTAGTTGAAGACGGGCGGAGCCTCGTGCATCGAGCGGCCGATGCCGTGGCCGATGTAGTCGGTCAGGATCCCGTAGACGCGGCCCGACTTCTCGGCCTCGTCCTCGATGTACTCCTCGATCGCCGCGCCGACCTCGTTGAGGTGCCGGGCGGAGGCGAGGGCGGCGATGCCGCGCCAGAGCGAGCCCTCGGTCACGCGCGACAGCTCGGCGCGCGCCGCGACCTCCTCGGGGCGCGAGTCGTCCGGCAGCACGAGGGTCATCGCGGAGTCGCCGTTCCAGCCGTCGATCTCGGCGCCGCTGTCGATCGAGACGATGTCGCCGGCGGCGAGGACGCGCCCACCGGGGATGCCGTGCACGACCTCGTCGTTCACCGACGCGCACACCGTGTGCCGGTAGCCGGGCACCAGCTTGAAGTTCGAGTGCCCGCCGCGCTCGATGATCGCGGCCTCGGCGATCGCGTCCAGCTCGAGCGTGGTCACGCCCGGACGGATCGCGGCGCGCACGGCGTCGAGCGATGCGGCCGTCGCGAGCCCCGGGGCCAGCATCGACCGCAGCTGCGCGGGCGTCTTGTACAGGGAGGAGCGGAAGCCCACGGCGTCAGGCGGCCGACGGGTCGTCGACCAGCCGGCCGACCCGGTGGCCCTCGAGGGCCACGACGATCCGATCCGTGACCTCCTCGACGGGCCCGAGGCCGTCGACGACGACGACGAGGCCGCGGCGGGCGTAGACGTCGATGAGCGGAGCGGTCTGCTCCTCGTACAGCGCGAGCCGACGGCGGATGACGTCCTCGGTGTCGTCGCTGCGGCCCTGCTCGTGCGAGCGCTTCAGCAGTCGCGTGACGACCTCGTCGGTGTCGGCGGTCAGCTGCACGACGGCGTCGAGGCTGTTGCCGTCCGCCGCGAGGATGCGATCGAGCTCGTCGACCTGCTCCGTCGTGCGCGGGTAGCCGTCGAGGAGGAAGCCCGTCTTGACGTCCGCCTCCTGGAGGCGGTCGTGCACGATCGCGTTGGTGAGCTCGTCCGGCACGTAGCGGCCGGCGTCGAGGAACGCCTTGGCCTGCAGGCCCAGCTCGGTCTCGTTCGCCACGTTCATCCGGAAGATGTCGCCGGTCGAGACGGCCGGGACGCTCAGGATCTCGGAGAGACGCGAGGCCTGCGTGCCCTTGCCGGCGCCGGGAGGGCCGATCAGCAGGAGACGGAAGCCCACCACCGGGGTCGCGGTCATCGGAGGAGCCCTTCGTAGTGGCGCTGCTGCAGCTGCGAGTCGATCTGCTTCACGGTCTCCAGTCCGACTCCGACGATGATCAGGATGGACGTGCCGCCGAACGGGAAGTTCTGGTTGGCGCCGACCAGCGCGAGGGCGACCAGGGGCACCAGGGCGATCAGGCCGAGGTAGATCGATCCGGGGAGCGTGACGCGGGTGAGCACGTAGTTGAGGTACTCGGCGGTGGGGCGGCCCGCGCGGATGCCGGGGATGAAGCCGCCGTAGCGCTTCATGTTGTCGGCGACCTCGTCCGGGTTGAACGTGATGGCCACGTAGAAGTACGTGAAGCCGACGATCAGCAGGAAGTAGAGCGCCATGTAGAGCGGGTGGTCGCCCTGCGTGAGGTAGTTGGTGATCCAGGTCACCCAGGCGGGCGCCTCCTGGCCGGCCGCGGGCTGGTTGAACTGCGCGATCAGAGCGGGCAGGTACAGCAGCGACGACGCGAAGATGACGGGCACGACGCCGGCCATGTTCACCTTGATCGGGATGTAGGTGTTGTTGCCGCCGTACGTGCGGCGACCCACCATCCGCTTGGCGTACTGCACGGGGACGCGGCGCTGCGACTGCTCGACGAAGACCACGGCGACGACGAGCAGGAGGCCCACGCCCAGGACGAGGAGGAACGTCTCGAAGCCGCGCGACTGGGCGATCGACCAGAGGGAGGTGGGGAACTGCGCCGCGATCGAGGTGAAGATCAGGAGCGACATGCCGTTGCCGATGCCGCGCTCGGTGATGAGCTCGCCCATCCACATGATGATGCCGGTGCCGGCCGTCATGGTGATGACCATGAGCAGGATCGAGTACCAGGCGTCGGTCGTGATCAGCTGCGAGCACTCGGGCACGCCCGAGGATCCGAAGAGGGCGCCGGAGCGCGCGACCGTGATCAGGGTGGTGGACTGCAGGACGCCCAGCGCGATCGTGAGATAGCGCGTGTACTGCGTCAGCTTGCCCTGACCGGACTGACCCTCCTTGTAGAGGGTCTCGAAGTGAGGGATGACCACGCGCAGCAGCTGCACGATGATCGAGGCCGTGATGTACGGCATGATGCCGAGCGCGAAGATCGACAGCTGGAGCAGGGCTCCACCGCTGAAGAGGTTGACGAGCTCGTAGAGACCTGAGGTCCCCTGGTTGCCGGCGAGGCAGGCCTGCACGGCGCTGAAGTCGACGAACGGAGCAGGGATGAAGGATCCCAGCCGGAAGATCGCCACGATCGCGAGAGTGAAGCCGATCTTGCGGCGGAGGTCGGGGGTGCGGAAGATCCGCGCAACGGCGCCAAACACTACCTAAGGTCTCCTGCTCAGTTCTTGGTGCGGGATACAGGTCGAGCTTGCCACGCGCTCCCCGGAGGGAGTCGGCGTGACAAGCTCGACCGACAAGCTGCTGGTGCTACTTGATGGATCCGCCCGCGGCGACGATCTTCTGCTCAGCAGAGCTGGAGACCTTGTCGACCGCGACGTTCAGCTTAACCGCAATGTCCCCGTCACCGAGAACCTTGACCTTCTCGTTCTTGCGAACGGCACCCTTCGCGACGAGGTCGCTGATGGTGACGTCACCGCCCTGAGGGTAGAGGTCGGCGAGAGCCGAGAGGTTGACGACCTGGTACTCGACGCGGAACGGGTTCTTGAACCCGCGCAGCTTCGGGGTGCGCATGTGCAGAGGCATCTGCCCACCCTCGAAGCCGATGCGCACCGTGTAGCGGGCCTTGGTGCCCTTGGTGCCGCGACCTGCGGTCTTGCCCTTCGAGCCCTCACCGCGACCGACGCGGGTCTTGGCCTTCTTGGCACCCGTGGCCGGGCGGAGGTGGTGGACCTTGAGCACGTGCTCCTTGGTCGCCGGAGCGTCGGCCGAGGCCGCGCCCTTCGTGGACGTCTTCGCGGGAGTCGTCGACTCCGGCGCGACGGCCTGGTTCTTGTCAGCCATTAGTCAATCTCCTCGACCTTCACCAGGTGGGCGACGGTCTTCACGTATCCGCGGTTCTGAGAGTTGTCCTCGCGGACGACGCTCTGACCGATCTTCCTGAGACCGAGCGAGCGCAGCGTGTCGCGCTGGTACTGCTTCTCGCTGATCTTCGACTTGATCTGGGTCACCTTGAGCTGGGCCATCACTTGCCTGCCTTCGCGCTGGACGCGGCGGCGAGGGCATCGGCCTCGGCACGGACGAGACGGGCCGGAGCGACCTGGTCGAAGTCGAGACCACGACGGGCGGCAACGGCGCGCGGCTCCTCGAGCTGCTGAAGAGCCTCGACGGTCGCGTGGACGATGTTGATGGTGTTCGACGAGCCGAGCGACTTGCTCAGGACGTCGTGGATGCCGGCGCACTCGAGCACGGCGCGGACGGGACCACCGGCGATGACACCGGTACCGGCGGCGGCGGGGCGCAGGAGCACCACACCGGCCGCTGCCTCACCCTGGACGGGGTGCGGGATGGTCGAGCCGACGCGCGGGACGCGGAAGAAGTTCTTCTTCGCCTCCTCGACGCCCTTGGAGATGGCGGTCGGGACCTCGCGGGCCTTGCCGTAGCCGACGCCCACCAGTCCGTTGCCGTCGCCGACGACGACGAGCGCGGTGAAGCTGAAGCGACGACCGCCCTTGACGACCTTCGACACGCGGTTGATGGTCACGACGCGCTCGAGGAACTGGCTCTTCTCGGCGTCACGGCCACCGCGGTCGCGGCCACCCTGGTTGCGGTCACGGCCGCCGCGGCGGGGCTCGCGAGCCTCCTGCTGCGGCTGCGTGGACGCAGCGGTCTCGACGGGGGCCTCCGACACAGCGGCGACCTCGGGTTCCTTGTTCTCTGCGGCGCTCACAGGTTGAGCCCTGCCTCTCGTGCTCCATCGGCGATCGCGGCGACGCGACCGGCGTACTTGTTGCCTCCGCGGTCGAAGACGACCGCCTCGACACCGGCGTTCTTCGCGCGCTCGGCGACGAGCGCGCCGACCTTGCGGGCCTTGGCGGTCTTGTCACCCTCGAACACGCGCAGATCGGCCTCGAGCGTGGACGCCGACGCGAGGGTACGACCCTGGGCGTCGTCGACGATCTGCACGAAGACGTGGCGGGCCGAGCGGTTGACGACGAGGCGGGGGCGCTCGGCGGATCCGACGACCTTCTTGCGCAGGCGGTCGTGACGACGACCGCGAGCGGCGGACTTGCTCTTTCCTCTGGTTCCGAGACCCATGATTACTTACCGCTCTTTCCGGCCTTGCGGCGAACGACCTCGCCGGCGTAGCGCACGCCCTTGCCCTTGTAGGGCTCGGGCTTGCGGATCTTACGAATGTTGGCGGCCACCTCACCGACGGCCTGCTTCGAGATGCCGTGCACGGTGAGCTTGTTGTTGCCCTCGACCGTGAACGAGATGCCCGCAGGCGGGGTGACGACGACGGGGTGCGAGAAGCCGAGCGCGAACTCGATGTCCGAGCCCTTGGCGACGACGCGGTATCCGGTGCCGACGACCTCGAGGCCCTTGGAGTAGCCCTGCGTGACACCGATGATGTCGTTCGCGATGAGCGTCCGGGTGAGGCCGTGGAGCGAGCGCGACTCGCGCTCGTCATCGGGACGCGAGACCAGCACCTGGCTGTTCTCGACGGAGACCTGGATGGGGCTGGCGACCGGGACGGTCAGCTCGCCCTTGGGGCCCTTGACGGTCACGACGGATCCGGCGACGGAGACGTCGACGCCCGCCGGGATCTCGATGGGGAGTCTTCCAATACGCGACATGAGGGGTTACCACACGTAGGCGAGGACTTCCCCACCCACGCCCTTCTTCTCGGCCTGGCGGTCGGTCAGCAGACCGCTCGAGGTGGACAGGATTGCGACGCCGAGGCCGCCGAGCACGGTGGGGATCTCGGAGGACTTCGCGTAGACGCGCAGTCCCGGCTTCGAGACCCGCTTGATGCCGGCGATCGAGCGCTCGCGGTTCGGGCCGTACTTGAGGGAGATGGAGAGCGTCGTGCCGACGCGCGCCTCCTCGACCTTCCAGTCGGCGATGTAGCCCTCGCGCTGGAGGATCTCGGCGATGTTCGCCTTGAGCTTCGAGCCCGGAAGGGTGATGGAGTCGTGGTGCGCGGAGTTCGCGTTACGGATTCTGGTCAGCAGATCTGCGACCGGATCAGTCATGGTCATGGCTGATGGTGCCTTTCTCGCCTGGTTTCGGCACCCTTTACAAGAGTGACGACCTGTGGTGTGGGACGGCGTCGACGACGTCGACGCCCATGCGGCCGCGCGAGCGCAGGCCAACGAGCCATGGTACATGGCCGAGGGCCGGCGGTCGAGGGCCGGTTCTCACCGCGACTCCCGGAGGAGTGCGGCTCCGTCCTTGCACGCGGACGTGCAACGAGGTCGGGGGGCGGTTCTCACCACCCCCCGACCTCGGAGGTTCTCGCTACGCGTTGTCCGCCGACTTGAACGGGAACCCGAGCTGCTTGAGCAGCGCGCGACCCTCGTCGTCGGTCTTCGCGGTGGTCACGACGGTCACATCGAAGCCGCGGACGCGGTCGATGCGGTCCTGGTCGATCTCGTGGAAGATCGACTGCTCCGTGATGCCGAAGGTGTAGTTGCCGTGGCCGTCGAACTGGCGGTCCGACAGACCGCGGAAGTCGCGGATGCGCGGCAGCGCCACCGTGACGAGGCGGTCCAGGAACTCCCAGGCGCGGTCGCCCCGGAGGGTGACGTGAGCGCCGATGGCCTGGCCCTCGCGCAGCTTGAACTGCGCGATGGACTTGCGGGCCTTGGTGACCTGGGGCTTCTGGCCGGTGATGGCCGTGAGGTCCTTGATCGCGCCGTCGATGATCTTGCCGTCGCGAGCAGCCTCGCCGACGCCGGTGTTCACGACCACCTTGACCAGGCCGGGGACCTGGTGGATGTTGCCGAACCCGAACTGCTCCTTGAGCGCCGGGACGATGTCGGCCTGGTACTTGGCCTTGAGCCGCGGCTGAACCTTCGCAGCCTGTGCGGTGGTGTCAGTCATCAGAGTTCCTCACCCGACGCCTTCGCGTAGCGAACGCGAACGGTCTTCGTCACGCCGTCCTTGGTGACGGACACGTTGCGGTGCCCCACCCGGGTCGGCTTCTTGGTCTTCGGGTCGACGAGCGCGATGTTCGAGATGTGGATCGAGGCCTCGACGGTCTCGATTCCACCCTCCTTCGAGCCGCGCTGCGACTGGCCGACGCGGGTGTGCTTCTTGACGAAGTTCACGCCCTCGACGACGACACGGTTCTTCTCGACCAGGACCTCGAGAACCTTGCCCTGCTTGCCGCGGTCTCCGCCGCGGGCCTGGGTAGCGCCCGAGATGACCTGGACGAGGTCACCCTTCTTGATCTTGGCCATGACTAGATAACCTCCGGTGCCAGCGAGACGATCTTCATGAACTTCTTGTCGCGGAGCTCGCGACCGACCGGTCCGAAGATGCGGGTGCCGCGGGGGTCCCCGTCGTTCTTGAGGATGACGGCGGCGTTCTCGTCGAACTTGATGTACGAGCCGTCGGGACGACGGGTCTGCTTGACGGTGCGGACGATGACCGCCTTGACGACGTCGCCCTTCTTGACGTTGCCACCGGGGATCGCGTCCTTGACGGTGGCGACGATGATGTCACCGAGTCCGGCGTACCGGCGGCCGGAGCCGCCGAGCACGCGGATGGTGAGGAGTTCCTTGGCGCCGGTGTTGTCGGCGACCTTCACTCGGGATTCTTGCTGAAGCATGTCTCTCTCCTGCTAACTCAAGTAGGCCGCGGCCTACTTGGCCTTCTCGAGGATCTCGACCAGGCGCCAGCGCTTCGTGGCGCTGAGGGGACGGGTCTCGCTGATGACGACGAGGTCGCCGATGCCCGCGGAGTTCAGCTCGTCGTGAACCTTCACCTTGGACGTGCGGCGGATGACCTTGCCGTAGAGCGGGTGCTTCACGCGGTCCTCGACCTCGACGACGATGGTCTTGTCCATCTTGTCGCTGGTGACGTATCCGCGGCGGGTCTTGCGGTATCCGCGAGTGCCCGCCTCCTTGACGTCGTGGGCGGCCGACTCGTGGCCGGCGGTCTCATTGGCCGTTGCCATTACTTGGCCTCCTCATTCGACTCGGTCGCCGCGACCTCGGCCTTGGCGGCCTTCTTGGTGGTCTTCGGCTTCTTCTCCGCCTTGGCCGGGGCCTCGACGGGTGCGGGGGTCGCGCGGATGCCCAGCTCGCGCTCACGGATGACCGTGTAGATGCGGGCGATGTCGCGCTTGACCGCACGCAGGCGGCCGTTGGTGTCGAGCTGTCCGGTGGCCGACTGGAAGCGGAGGTTGAACAGCTCCTCCTTGGCCTTCTTCAGCTCGGTGACGAGACGCTCGTCCTCGAAGGTGTCGAGCTCGGCGGGGGCGAGCTCCTTGGATCCGATCGCCATTACGCGTCTCCCTCCTCGCGCTTGATGATGCGTGCCTTCAGGGGCAGCTTGTGGATGGCACGAGTCATAGCTTCGCGAGCGAGCTTCTCCTCGACGCCGGCGACCTCGAAGAGGACCCGACCCGGCTTGACGTTGGCGACCCACCACTCGGGCGAGCCCTTGCCGGAGCCCATGCGGGTCTCGGCGGGCTTCTTGGTCAGCGGGCGGTCGGGGTAGATGTTGATCCACACCTTTCCACCGCGCTTGATGTGACGCGTCATGGCGATACGAGCGGACTCGATCTGACGGTTGGTCACGTAGGCCGGCGTGAGCGCCTGGATACCGAAGTCACCGAACGACACCTTGGTGCCACCGGTGGCCTGGCCCGAACGGCCGGGGTGGTGCTGCTTGCGGTGCTTGACTCGACGGGGAATCAACATGGTTATGCCTCAACTCCTGCTGCGACGGGCGCCTCGCCCTGCTGGCGGGGGGCGCGACGCGGACGGTCGCTGCGCTCGGGGCGCGACGACTTGCTGTTCGCCTGCTCCCGCGCGAGCTCCTTGTTCGTGATGTCGCCCTTGTAGATCCAGACCTTCACGCCGATGCGGCCGAAGGTGGTCTTGGCCTCGTAGAAGCCGTAGTCGATGTTCGCGCGGAGGGTGTGCAGCGGCACACGGCCTTCGCGGTAGAACTCCGAGCGGCTCATCTCGGCGCCGCCGAGGCGGCCGGAGACCTGGATGCGGACGCCCTTGGCGCCGGCGCGCTGCGCGCCCTGCAGACCCTTGCGCATCGCGCGGCGGAAGGCCACGCGGGCGGAGAGCTGCTCGGCGATGCCCTGCGCGACGAGCTGGGCCTCGGCCTCGGGGTTCTTGACCTCGAGGATGTTGAGCTGGATCTGCTTGCCGGTGAGCTTCTCGAGGTCGGCGCGGATGCGCTCGGCCTCGGCGCCGCGACGACCGATCACGATGCCCGGGCGGGCGGTGTGGATGTCGACGCGGACGCGGTCACGGGTGCGCTCGATCTCGATGCGAGCGACGCCCGCACGGTCGAGCTGCGTGGCGAGCAGGCGACGGATCTTGACGTCCTCGGCGAGGTAGTCGCTGTACCGCTGGCCCTTCTTGGTGCTGTCGGAGAACCAGCGCGACACGTGGTCGGTGGTGATTCCCAGACGGAAACCGTAGGGGTTTACTTTCTGACCCATTACTTGGTCCCCTCCTCAGGAGTGGCCAGCACGACGGTGATGTGGCTGGTGCGCTTGTTGATGCGGAAGGCACGACCCTGAGCACGGGGCTGGAATCGCTTGAGGGTGGTTCCCTCATCGACGAAGGCGCGGGACACGAACAGGTCCTGGTCGTCGAGGTACTCGTTCGAGGCATCGGCCTTGACACGAGCGTTGGCCATCGCCGAGGCGACGAGCTTGTACACGGGCTCGGACGCGCCCTGGGGCGCGAACTTCAGGATGGCCAGTGCCTCCTGAGCCTGCTTCCCGCGGATCAGGTTCACGACACGGCGAGCCTTCTGGGGGGTGACGCGGATGTGTCGCACGCGTGCGATCGACTCCACCATTTCTCTCCTCCTTCTCGTCGCCGCTTAGCGGCGACGGCCCTTCTTGTCGTCCTTCTCGTGACCGCGGAAGGTCCGAGTGGGGGCGAACTCGCCGAGCTTGTGGCCGACCATGGTCTCGGTCACGAACACGGGGATGTGCTTGCGACCGTCGTGGACCGCGATGGTGTGACCCAGCATCGCCGGGATGATCATCGAACGGCGCGACCAGGTCTTGATGACGTTCTTGTTGCCGGCTTCGTTGGCCGTGAACACCTTGCGGAGCAGGTGGTCGTCAACGAAGGGGCCCTTCTTGAGACTGCGAGGCATCTTCTACAACTCCTACTTGCGCTTCTTACCGGCGGTGCGGCGGCGGACGATGAGCTTGTCGCTCTCCTTGTTGGGGCGACGGGTGCGTCCCTCGGACTGTCCCCAGGGGCTGACCGGGTGGCGTCCACCGGAGGTCTTGCCCTCTCCACCACCGTGCGGGTGGTCGACCGGGTTCATCGCGACACCGCGGACGGTCGGGCGGACGCCCTTCCAGCGCATGCGGCCGGCCTTGCCCCAGTTGATGTTCGACTGCTCGGCGTTGCCGACCTCGCCGATCGTGGCGCGGCAGCGCGCATCGACGTTGCGGATCTCGCCCGACGGCAGGCGGAGCTGCGCGTAGGGGCCGTCCTTGGCGACGAGGCGGACCGAGGTGCCGGCCGAGCGGGCGAGCTTCGCTCCCCCACCGGGCTTGATCTCGATGGCGTGGATGACCGTACCGGTCGGGATGTTGCGCAGCGGCAGGTTGTTGCCGGGCTTGATGTCGGCGCCGGCGCCGGACTCCACGATGTCGCCCTGCGAGAGCTTGTTCGGGGCCAGGATGTAGCGCTTGGTGCCGTCCACGAAGTGGAGCAGCGCGATGCGCGCCGTGCGGTTGGGGTCGTACTCGATGTGAGCGACCTTGGCGTTGACGCCGTCCTTGTCGTTGCGACGGAAGTCGATCAGACGGTACTGGCGCTTGTGGCCACCACCGATGTGACGCGTCGTGATGCGGCCGGAGTTGTTGCGGCCACCGGTCTTGGACAGCGGGCGAAGGAGCGACTTCTCGGGCGTCGAGCGGGTGATCTCGGCGAAGTCGGCAACGCTGGAGCCGCGGCGACCAGGGGTCGTGGGCTTGTACTTACGAATAGCCATTGTCTGTTTCCTCTACGCTTCTTCGGCTCAGCCGACGTTCGTGAAGATGTCGATGGAGCCGGACTTCAGCGTCACGATCGCGCGCTTGGTGTCCTTGCGCTTGCCGGTGCCGAACTTGGTCCGACGGGTCTTGCCCTGGCGGTTCAGCGTGTTGATCGACGCGACCTCGACTCCGAAGATCTTCTCGATGGCGAGCTTGATCTCGGTCTTGTTCGAGCGGGGGTCCACCACGAAGGTGTACTTGCCCTGGTCGATCAGGCCGTAGGACTTCTCCGAGACCACCGGGGAGATGATCACGTCGCGGGGGTCCTTGTTGAACGCGGCGGACTGGCTCATGCGTTCACCTCTTCCTTCTTGGACTCGACGCCGGTCTTGAGGGCGACGAAGCCCTCGAGAGCAGCCTGCGAGAAGACGATGTCGTCCGAGACGAGCACGTCGTACGCGTTGAGCTGGTCGAACGGCAGGATGTGCACGAACGGCACGTTGCGGAGGGAGAGCTCGGCGATGAAGTCGTCGCGCTCGAGGACCACGAGGACGTTCCGCGACACCGAGAGGGCGTCGAGGAGGACGAGGACGTCCTTGGTCTTCGGGGTCTCGCCCAGGGCGAGGGTCTCGACCGCGTGGATGCGGCCGCCGCGGGCGCGGTCGGAGAGAGCGCCGAGCAGAGCAGCGGCGATCATCTTCTTGGGGGTGCGCTGCGCGTAGCTGCGGGGGGTCGGTCCGTGGACGACGCCACCACCGGTCATGTGCGGGGCGCGGATCGAGCCCTGACGAGCGCGACCGGTTCCCTTCTGCTTGAACGGCTTGCGGCCGGCTCCGGAGACCTCGCCACGGTTCTTCGTCTTGTGGGTTCCCTGGCGCGCCGCGGCGAGCTGGGCCACGACGACCTGGTGGATGAGGGGGATGTTGGTCTGGACGTCGAACAGCTCGGCGGGGAGCTCGAACGAGCTCGCCTTCTGGCCCTTGACGTCGACGATGTCGATAGAGGTAGCCATGGAACTACGCTCCCTTCACGGCGTTGCGAACGAACACGAGGCGACCGCGCGCACCGGGGACGGCGCCCTTGACGAGCAGCAGGCCCTTCTCGGCGTCGACGGAGTGCACCTTGAGGTTGAGCACGGTGACGCGCTCGCCACCCATGCGACCGGCCATGCGCATGCCCTTGAAGACACGGCTGGGGGTCGAGGAGGCTCCGATGGAGCCGGGCTTGCGGTGGTTGCGGTGCGAACCGTGCGAAGCCGAGACGCCCTTGAAGTTGTGACGCTTCATGACACCGGCGAAGCCCTTGCCCTTGCTGGTGCCGACGACGTCGACCTTGGTGCCGGCCTCGAAGACGGCGTCGACGGTCAGCTCCTGGCCGGCCGAGTACTCGGCGGCGTCGGCGGTGCGGACCTCGGTGAGGTGGCGGCGGGGGGTGACTCCCGCGGCGTCGAAGTGACCGGCGGCGGGCTTGCTCACCTTGCGCGGGTCGATCGCGCCGGCGGCGATCTGGACGGCCGAGTAGCCGTCCTTCGCCTCGGTGCGGATCTGGGTCACGACGTTGGGGCTGATCTCGATGACGGTGACCGGGACGAGCTTGTTGTCGGCGTCCCACACCTGGGTCATGCCGAGCTTCGTGCCGAGGAGGCCCTTGGAGGTCTTGGTGGCGACAGACATGTGTTACCCCTCCCCTTAGAGCTTGATCTCGATGTTGACGTCGGCCGGGAGGTCGAGGCGCATCAGCGAGTCGACGGCCTTGGGCGTCGGGTCGATGATGTCGATGAGGCGCTTGTGGGTGCGCATCTCGAAGTGCTCGCGGCTGTCCTTGTACTTGTGGGGAGAACGGATCACGCAGACCACGTTCTTCTCGGTCGGAAGCGGCACCGGGCCGACGACCGTGGCTCCGGCACGGGTGACCGTGTCGACGATCTTGCGCGCCGACGTGTCGATGACCTCGTGGTCGTACGACTTCAGTCGGATGCGGATCTTCTGTCCCGCCATGTGTGATCTCTCACTCTCTTGTTATTGCGTCGTACGCGACGGGCCTGTGGGCCTCGCCTCGCATTGGACGCGCTCGCGAAGGAACTCCGGCGAACCGGGAGTGCACCGATGTTCTTCTGTCAAAAGCGCCGCACTCGTGGGCGCTCCGATCGGCGTGCAGAACGCACGACGCACGGAGAGCCCGGTGAGATGTCGGTTGTTGTCGTTCTGCTACCCGCCGCCTCGATGTCGCACCGGCTGGGCCGCCCTCTCGGGTCGAGCCTCAGCGATGCCGTCTCGGCACTGCCTGGCAGTGTTCCACCGGCCGCAGCACGCTGCGTCGGCGAAAATTTTGAACTAGAAGAGTCTCCCACAGATGAGCCACCCGTGCAACCCGGGCGTGTCGCGCATCGGGGCCCTCCGCTCCCCCGGGATTCCGGGGCGGCCGGTCACTCGTAGAGGAGGGCTCGGAGGGTCGTCTCGGCCGAGTTCGGACGGCTGGGATCGATGGTCTCGCCGGCGCGGTAGTGGTCCAGCACCCGCGGATCGACGTAGCTCGCCCGCGCCACCGTGGGGGTGTTGCCGAGGACCTCGGAGGCGTCGCGCATGGCCTGCGCGATCGCCGCGGTGCGCGCCCGCTGCGTCGGCTGCGGTCCGGTCCGCGCCAGGCTCAGCGCGGCCGCCACCGTCCCGTGCAGAGTGCGGAAGTCCTTCGCCGTGAAGTCGTCGCCCGCCTTCTCGCGCACGTAGTCGTTGATCTCCGGCGCCGAGAGCGGACGCCACTCGCGGCCGTCCTTCCAGGCGAGCAGCCGGGCGTTCGGACCGCGGCGCTTGAGGGAGCGGACGACGCTCGAGAGGTCCCTGTCCAGGATCTCGCTCGTCCAGGCCTGGTGGCTCTTGCCCGGGAACGCGAGAGCGACGCGGTCGCCGTGCGTGGTGGCGTGGGAGCAGAGGAGCGTCGAGAGGCCGATGCTCCCGTGCTCCTTCGCGTAGCGCTCGCTGCCGACGCGGAGAGAGCCGGTGTCGAGCATCCGGAACGCCGTCGCGAGGGCGCGCTCCCGGCTGTACCCCTCGCGGCGCAGGTCCAGCGTCACGGCCCGGCGCGCACTCGGGAGGGACTCCGCGAGGCGGAGGGCCCGGTCGAACTTGATCCGGTCCTTCTGCTCGCGCCAGGTCGGGTGGTAGATGTACTGCCGGCGTCCGGCCGCGTCCACGCCCATCGCCTGGATGTGCCCGTTGGGATACGGGGCGATCCAGACGTCCTTCCAGGCCGGCGGGATGCCGAGGGCGTCGAACCGCGCCCGCAGTTCGGGGTCGGTGACCGTGACGCCCTTGGGGTCGCGGTAGCTGAAGCCGGAGCCGGCACGGACCCGGGTGTATCCGCGACTGCTCGAGTCGGTCCTGCGGAGTCTCTGCGCGCGCGTCTCAGCCATCGGCACGACCCTAGGACGGGGGCACCTCGCTCGGCACCCGCTTGACGGGAGGATGCCGAGCGGGCCAGGGACGGCCTACTCGTTGCCGAGGCGCTTGTCGGCCTGGCGCTTGAGGTCCTCGATGCGGTCGTCGTACTTGCCCTTGGTGAGGCGGCTCGCGATGTCGCTCGTCTTCTCGAGCACCTGGTCCGAGACGCGCTCGGCCTTCTCGCTGCGGAGCGCCTCCTGGGCCTTCTGGCTCTGCAGCAGCTCCGCTGCCTGACGTCCGAGCTTCCCGAGATCCACCATGACTTCTCCTTGATCGACGCGCGGTGTTCCGCGCGCGCCCAGTGTGGCGTCCCGTCCTGGACGAACGGTGGGGCGCTGCAGCGCGAGGACCCGGGCCGCCGCGTCGGCGAGCGCGCGCCCGTACGAGGGTCCGTGGCCCGCGGCGTGCACGGCCAGCGGGTGCAGCTGGTGCAGCGGGACCCTCGCCTCCCAGCCGTCGGCGAGCGGATGCGCGTCGTCGTAGCCGGCGAGGATCGCGTCGAGGTGGGGCGCACCGAAGAGCGCGAGCATGGCGAGGTCGGTCTCGCGGTGCCCTCCGTGGGCGGCGGGATCGATCAGGACGGCCCCCGAGGCGGACCACAGGACGTTGCCCGTCCACAGGTCGCCGTGCAGTCGTGCCGGCGGCTCGTCGTCGTCGAACTCCCCCGCGGCGATGCGCTCGAGTGCGCGCTCCACCGTCGCCGCGTCCGCTCCGCGGAGGTTCCCGGCCTCCACCGCGGTCGCGAGGAACGGGCGGACCCTCTGCTCCGCGTAGAAGAGGCCCCAGGACTCCTCGGAGGCGCAGGGCATCGGCCGGCGGCCGATCCAGGCGGGGCCGTCCCAGCCCTCGGGTGCGGCGCCGAAGGCGGCGGCTCCGAGAGCGTGCGTCGCTGCGAGCGCACGGCCGAACTCGGCGGCAGCGGCGGCGTCCGGACGCACCGGGTCGACGGTCGCGAGCTCGATCCGACCGGACGACACCGAGAGGACCTCGACGCATCGTGCGCCGCCGCGCGCCTCCGCCTCGCTCAGCCACCGCAGTCCGGCGGCCTCCCACTCGAAGAACCGCGGCGCTGCGGACGGATCGCTCTTGACGAAGGCCATGCGCTCCACGCTAACGGGCGAGCCGACCCGCGCTGCGGAGGATCGACCGCGGGGAACGCGAGAGGGGCCGTCCGCACGACGCGGACGACCCCTCTCGAGAGATCAGCAGGAAGAACCTACTTGACGATCTTGGTGACCGTTCCGGCACCCACGGTGCGTCCACCCTCGCGGATGGCGAAGCCGAGGCCCTCCTCCATGGCGATCGGCTGGATCAGCGCGACCGTCATGTCGGTGGTGTCGCCGGGCATGACCATCTCGGTGCCCTCGGGCAGCGTGATGACGCCGGTGACGTCGGTGGTGCGGAAGTAGAACTGCGGGCGGTAGTTCGCGTAGAACGGGTTGTGACGCCCACCCTCATCCTTGGACAGGATGTACGCGGTGCCCTCGAAGTCGGTGTGCGGCGTGACCGAACCCGGCTTGACGACGACCTGGCCGCGCTCGACGTCCTCGCGCTTGGTGCCGCGGAGGAGCAGACCGCAGTTCTCGCCGGCCCAGGCCTCGTCGAGCTGCTTGTGGAACATCTCGATTCCGGTGACCGTGGTCTTCTGCGTCGGGCGGATGCCGACGATCTCGACCTCGGAGTTCAGAGCGAGGGTTCCACGCTCCGCACGGCCGGTGACGACGGTTCCACGACCGGTGATCGTGAAGACGTCCTCGATCGGCATGAGGAACGGCTTGTCCTTGTCGCGGATCGGGTCCGGGATGGACTCGTCGACGGCGTCCATCAGGTCGATGATCGACTGGGTCCAGGCCTCGTCGCCCTCGAGGGCCTTGAGACCGGAGACGCGGACGACCGGAGCGTCGTCGCCGGGGAAGCCCTGCGACGAGAGCAGCTCGCGGACCTCGAGCTCGACGAGCTCCAGGATCTCCTCGTCGTCCACCATGTCGGCCTTGTTCAGGGCGACCAGGAGGTAGGGGACGCCGACCTGCTTGGCGAGGAGGACGTGCTCGCGGGTCTGAGCCATGGGGCCGTCGGTGGCGGCGACCACGAGGATCGCGCCGTCCATCTGCGCCGCGCCGGTGATCATGTTCTTGATGTAGTCGGCGTGACCCGGGGCGTCGACGTGCGCGTAGTGGCGCTTCGGCGTCTCGTACTCGACGTGCGAGATGTTGATCGTGATGCCGCGCTGGCGCTCCTCGGGAGCGGAGTCGATCGACGCGAAGTCGCGCTGAACGTTGGTCGCGGACGGGAACTTGTCAGCGAGAACCTTGGAGATCGCCGCGGTCAGCGTGGTCTTTCCGTGGTCGACGTGACCGATGGTTCCGATGTTGACGTGCGGCTTGGTCCGCTCGAACTTGGCCTTAGCCACTGTGGGTCCTCCTCAGGACTTAGGTGCAAGCATCCGCATCCGACGCCGCACGGGGCGGCACGAGGACATGAGGGCTTGCGGGGGTTTTGTGTACTTATGTTACCGGCAGAGGTCGTGCGGGTTTCCACGCGCGTAAGCGGCAGCAAACCCGCACGACACTACCAGTCCCCCGCCGTCCGGTCGAGCGGCGGGGGACCGGGGCGGTGCTACTCGCCCTTGTTCTTCTGGACGATCTCCTCGGCGACGGCCTTGGGGACCTCGCTGTAGGTCTCGAACGTCATCGAGTAGACGGCACGGCCCGAGGTCTTCGAGCGCAGGTCGCCGATGTAGCCGAACATCTCGGACAGCGGCACGTTCGCGCGGATGACCTTGATGCCGGTGGCGTCCTCCATCGACTGGATCATGCCGCGACGGGAGTTCAGGTCGCCGATGACGTCGCCCATGTACTCCTCGGGAGTGCGGACCTCGACGGCCATCAGCGGCTCGAGGAGGACGGGCTGCGCCTTGCGCGAGGCCTCCTTGAACGCGATCGAGCCGGCGATCTTGAACGCCATCTCGGAGGAGTCGACGTCGTGCGCCGCTCCGTCGACCAGGGTCGCCTTCACGCCGACCATCGGGTAGCCGGCGAGGACGCCGACCTGCATGGCGTCGCGGATGCCCGCGTCGACCGAGGGGATGTACTCGCGGGGGACGCGTCCACCGGAGACGCCGTTGACGAACTCGTAGGTCTTGTCGGCCTCGACCTCCATCGGCTCGATGGTGATCTGGACCTTCGCGAACTGACCCGATCCACCCGTCTGCTTCTTGTGGGTGTAGTCGTACTTCTCGACGGTGCGGCGGATCGTCTCGCGGTAGGCCACCTGCGGCTTGCCGACGTTGGCCTCGACGTTGAACTCGCGCTTCATGCGGTCCACCAGGATGTCGAGGTGCAGCTCGCCCATTCCCTTGATGACCGTCTGACCGGTCTCCTGGTTCTGCTCGGTGCGGAAGGTGGGGTCCTCCTCCGCGAGCTTCTGGATCGCGGTGCCGAGCTTCTCCTGGTCGGCCTTCGTCTTGGGCTCGATGGCGACCTCGATGACGGGCTCCGGGAAGGTCATCGACTCGAGGACGACCTGGGCCTGCGGGTCGCTCAGGGTGTCACCGGTGGTGGTGTCCTTGAGGCCGATGACCGCGTAGATGTGGCCGGCGGTGACCGAGTCGACCGGGTTCTCCTTGTTGGAGTGCATCTGGAAGATCTTGCCGATGCGCTCCTTCTTGCCCTTGGTCGAGTTGATGACCTGGGCGCCGGAGTCGAGCTTGCCCGAGTACACGCGGACGTAGGTCAGGCGACCGAAGAACGGGTGCACCGCGACCTTGAACGCGAGCGCCGAGAAGGGCTCGGTCGAGTCGGCGTGGCGCATGATGACCTTCTCCTCGTCGCGGACGTCGTGGGCCTCGATGGCCGGGACGTCGAGCGGGGAGGGGAGGTAGTCGACGACCGCGTCGAGCATCGGCTGGACGCCGCGGTTCTTGAACGCGGAGCCGCAGAGCACGGGGTAGATCTCGGAGTTGACGGTCAGCTTGCGGATCGCGGCCTTGATCTCGGCCACGGTCAGCTCCTCGCCGCCGAAGTACTTCTCGAGCAGCTCGTCCGAGGTCTCGGCGACGGTCTCGAGCAGCTTCTGGCGGTACTCGGCGGCCTTGTCGGCGAGGTCCGCAGGGATCTCCTCGATCTCGTACTTCGCACCGAGCTGGACGTCTCCCTTGGAGTCGCCGCGCCACGTGAGCGCGCGCATCTCGACCAGGTCGATGACGCCCTCGAACGAGGACTCCGCGCCGATCGGCAGCTGGATGACCAGCGGCTTCGCGCCGAGGCGGTTGATGATCGTGTCGACCGTGTAGTAGAAGTCGGCGCCCAGCTTGTCCATCTTGTTGACGAAGCAGATGCGCGGGACGTCGTACTTGTCGGCCTGGCGCCAGACGGTCTCGGACTGGGGCTCGACGCCCTCCTTGCCGTCGAACACCGCGACGGCGCCGTCGAGGACGCGGAGCGAACGCTCCACCTCGACGGTGAAGTCGACGTGACCGGGGGTGTCGATGATGTTGATCTGGTTCTTGTTCCAGAAGCACGTCGTCGCGGCCGACGTGATCGTGATGCCGCGCTCCTGCTCCTGCGCCATCCAGTCCATCGTGGCGGCGCCGTCGTGCACCTCACCGATCTTGTGCGTGATACCCGTGTAGAACAGGATGCGCTCGGTCGTGGTGGTCTTGCCGGCATCGATGTGGGCCATGATGCCGATGTTGCGGACCTTGTTCAGGTCGGTGAGCACATCTTGTGCCACGGAGTTCCTCCGATTGGTGATGGAGCCAGCGCAACGGGCTCATGGCCGATCGGCTGGGGTTCTGGTGGGACTGTCGCCCGACCGCGGGGATCGGGGATCGGCCGCCGGGCCGGGCCCGCAGCACTGACGCTGCGGGCCCGGGGGTCGCGGTCGCTCGGGAGCGGCCGCGGGACGCGCTACCAGCGGTAGTGCGCGAAGGCCTTGTTCGACTCGGCCATCTTGTGGGTGTCCTCGCGACGCTTCACAGCGGCGCCGAGTCCGTTCGACGCGTCGAGGATCTCGTTCATGAGACGCTCGGTCATCGTCTTCTCGCGACGGGCCTTCGCGTAGCTGGTGAGCCAGCGGAGGGCGAGGGTGTTGGCGCGGTGCGGCTTGACCTCGACCGGGACCTGGTAGGTCGAGCCGCCGACGCGGCGGCTGCGGACCTCGAGGGTCGGTCGGACGTTGTCGAGCGCCTTCTTGAGCGTGACGACGGCGTCCTGGCCGTTCTTGGTGGACACGCCCTCGAGCGCGCCGTAGACGATGCGCTCGGCGAGACCCTTCTTGCCGTCCAGGAGGATCTTGTTCACGAGCTGGCTGACGACCGGTGCGCCGTAGACGGGGTCTGCGACGACGGGGCGCTTGGGAGCGGGGCCCTTACGAGGCATTACTTCTTCTCCATCTTCGCGCCGTACCGGCTGCGAGCCTGCTTGCGGTTCTTGACGGCCTGGGTGTCCAGGGCGCCGCGAACGATCTTGTAGCGGACACCGGGGAGGTCCTTCACACGACCGCCGCGCACGAGCACCATCGAGTGCTCCTGCAGGTTGTGGCCCTCACCGGGGATGTAGGCGGTGACCTCGGTGCCGTTGGAGAGCTTCACGCGGGCCACCTTGCGGAGGGCCGAGTTCGGCTTCTTGGGCGTGGTCGTGTACACGCGGGTGCACACGCCGCGCTGCTGGGGGTTGGCCTTCAGGGCGGGCGCCTTGGTCTTGGTGACCTTCGGCGTGCGTCCCTTCCGGACCAACTGCTGAATCGTTGGCACTGATCTGCTCCTTGAATGCTGCACGGTGACAGCGGATCGATGGTCGACATTCGGCCTGTCCGTCGCCGGACGCGGCCGAGTTCATCTGGACCCGACGCACCCCGGCGCACCGGCGAGCGGGGCAGCGGGGAGGAGGACGGGTATGCCGTGGGGGCCGCCCGATCGGACGAACCCGCGGACCCTTGCGGACCCGGTGGAGCGAAGCGCGGCGCCCGGCGGGCCCGGAGGCACGACAGGAGCGCACGCCACAGCGCACACCCGAAGAATATTACGGGGAGTGACGAGGCCGGTCAACCGGACGGCGTCCGCTCCCAGCGAGCGCACCAGGTGAGCGGAGCCGGTCGGAGGGACCGCGCGAGCCTCACTCCCGCTCGTCGCCCTCCCAGCCCCAGTGCGGCCGCTGCCCTCCCGCGTCGCGGCGCAGCAGCAGGAGCAGGAACACCACGTGCACCGCCGCGGCGAGGGCTCCGGCCGCGATCGCGAACGCGGTGCCCGCGTGCTCGAGGGCGTAGCCGAGGATCTCCCCCGGCTCCTGCCGGCCGAGACCGTACAGAGCGCCGCCCACGAGCAGGAAGAGGAGGTACGCGACGACCCCGGCGAGCAGCGACGGCCCGACGATCCGGGTGACGGACGGGCGCGCCGCCAGGGTGATCATCGAGAGCAGGACCGCCAGCACGCAGGCGGCCACCGACACCGGTCCGAGCAGCGGTCCGGCGTCGCGCTCGGGCACGACGTCCTGATCGAGCAGGAGGCTCAGCACGCCGAACGCGCAGACCACGAGGGCGAGGTAGAGGAAGGCGGCGAACGCGGCGAGTGCGATCCCGTAGCCCGGGCCCGCTCCCCGGCCCTCCTCCCCCGGCGCGCTCACGGGCGCGCGGCGGCTTCCCGCTCCGCGTTGCGGCGCTTCACTCCTCGGGCGCGCCCGGCGATCAGCGCACCGCCCCAGACGCTCACCTCGCGGGCGAGCACCGCGGCGGCCAGGACGCCCGCGAGGACCACCGGATCGCGGAGGAACTCGACGAGCACGACGCGGTCGGAGGGGAGGGCCGCGCCCCCCACGCTGTACCAGGCGCCGGCGAGGGCGGCCGCTCCGGCGAGGACGGCGACGAAGAAGCCGCCGAGGACGTACGCCCACCACCCCGCGCGGTTCACAGCGAGGACGATCAGGGCGAGGCCCGCGAAGAAGACCGCGACGGGGGCGAGGAAGGCCGGGGTGGGCCCCTGCGCGAGCGCGACGGCGAGCGGATCACCGGGCACGGAGTCGACGACGATCCGGATCGCTGTCGTCGCCGCGAGCAGCAGGGCGGCGTAGACGGCCGTCGTCAGCAGCGCGATCGCGAGCCCGGCGAGGCGGTTCCCCTTGCGGACGGCCGGCGCGGGGTCGGGCTCGACCGAGCCCAGCGGCGACGGCTCCGCGGCCGCGGCGGGGACAGCGGCGCTCGCTCCCGTCGGCGGCTCGGGCCACACGTACTCGCGCGTCGGCTGGGGGCCGGTCGCAGCGCCGGACCCCTCGGTCGCGGACGGCATCCGCTCGGTCTCGGCGTCGCTTCTCCCAGTCACCCGGTCAGGATAGGCACGGACGACTCCGCCGTCGGGCAGGCGCGCGGTCACCCGCAGAAGGGTGTCACTCGGAGTGGTCTCCCGCGGTGCACGACCACGGTCGCGTCACTCCAGCGGGTTCAGGAGGCGGTGCAGGAACTGCCGCGTGCGCGGCTCGCGCGGATCGCGCAGCAGCTCGGCCGGCACGCCCCGCTCGACGACGACGCCGTCGGCCATGAAGACGACCTCGGACGCGACGCGGCGGGCGAACTCGAGCTCGTGGGTCACGACCAGCATGGTCCAGCCCTCGGCCGCCAGCTCGCGCATCAGCGAGAGCACGTCGCCCACCAGCTCCGGATCCAGCGCGGAGGTCGGCTCGTCGAACAGCAGCAGCTCGGGGCGCAGCGCGAGCGCGCGCACGATGCCCACCCGCTGCTGCTGGCCGCCGGAGAGCTCGAAGGGATAGGCGCCGCCCCGGCCGCCCAGGCCGACGCGCTCGAGCAGCGCCTCCGCCTCCGGCACCACCTCGGACGCGGGGCGGCGCTGCACGCGCAGCGGCCCCTCCGTCACGTTCTCGAGCACCGTCAGGTGGGGGAAGAGGTTGAAGTGCTGGAACACCATCGCGGAGCGGTCGCGCAGCGCCGTCAGCGGGCGCTTGCCCACGCCCGCGGCGAAATCGAGCGAGGTGCCGTCGGAGAGGACGACGACCCCCGCACCCGGGACCTCGAGGCTGTTGAGCGAGCGCAGCACGGTGGTCTTGCCGGAGCCGGAGGGGCCGATCAGCGCGATCACCTCGCCCCGGCGGATCTCGAGATCGATCCCGCGGAGCACCTCGACGGACCCGAACGACTTGCGCAGGCCCCGGACGGAGAGCACGGTCCGGGCGTCCTGGGCGGCGTCAGCGGGCGACATAGCGGTCCAATCGCTTCTCGAGGAGGCTCTGCCCGCTCGACAGGACGAGGCAGATGAGCCAGTAGATCAGCGCGGCCTCGAGGTAGAGGAGCATGAACTCGCTCGAGGCGGTGGCGATCTTCTGCGCCTGGCGGAAGAGCTCGGTGACGAGGATCAGCGACGCGAGCGACGTGTCCTTCACCAGCGAGATGAAGGTGTTCGACAGCGGCGGGACGGAGACCCGGGCGGCCTGCGGCAGGATGATGCGCCGCAGAGCGAGCCCGCGACCCATCCCGATCGTGTGCGCCGCCTCCCACTGCCCCTTCGGCACACTCAGGATCGCGGCGCGGATGACCTCGGCCGCGTAGCCGCCGACGTTGAGGGCGAAGGCGATGATGGCGCTGGGCCACGGATCGATCCTGATCCCCAGGCTCGGCAGCCCGTAGAAGATCACGAAGAGCTGGACCAGGAGCGGCGTGCCCCGGATGACGGAGATGTAGACGCGGGCGATCCAGGCGAGGATGCGGACCTTGGAGAGCCGCATGAGCGCGACGCCGAGGGCCAGGACGAGACCCAGCACGAAGCTCGCGAGCGCCAGCGGGATGGTGCCGACGAGACCGCCCGACAGGATCGGCCAGAACGACCGGAGCACCAGGTCGATGTCCATGTCGTCTCCTCTCGACGGGGTGGCGGAGCGCGGCGCCGCTCCCCCGGAATGCTGTCACGCCCGAGGCGTCGGCGCGCGAGGTTGCCACGGCGGGCCCGGGCGTGGGAGGCCCGGGAACGGGAGGAGGGAGCCGGCCGCGCCGACTCCCTCCGCTCCGGCTACTCGGAGACGTCGGCCCCGAAGTAGCGCTCGGAGATCTCGGCGAGGGTGCCGTCGGCGCGGAGCTCGCCCAGCGCGTCGTCGACCGCGGCCACGAGGTCGTCGGAGCCCTTCGGGAAGGTGAAGGCGCTCTCGGAGCTGTCGTCCGTGGTCACCGCGACCTTGAGGCCGGCGGCCTGGTCGGGGAAGTTCGTCGACCAGTCGAGCCACGTGAGGCGGTCGTTGATGGTCGCGTCGACGCGGCCCTGCTCGACGAGGGCCACGGCCTGAGCCCAGCCCTCGACGCCCTCGACCTGCGCGCCCGCGTCCTGGGCCAGCTCGTACCAGTTGCTCGAGAGCGACTGGGCGGTGGTCTTCCCCTCGAGGGAGTCGAGCGAGGTGATCTCGGTGTCGGAGGTCGGGACGACCACCACTCCGGGGCTCACGGCGTAGGGCTCGGAGAAGTCGTAGCGGGCGCTGCGCTCGTCATTGATCGAGACCTGGTTCGCGATGACGTCGAAGCGCCCGCCGTCCAGACCCGCGAACATGGCGTCCCACTGGGTCTCCTCGAACTCGGGCTCGACGCCCAGCTTCTCGGCGACGGCGGTGATGATCTCGACGTCGTAGCCGGTGAGCTCCCCGGTCCCGCCGTCGGCGTGGAAGGAGAAGGGCTGGTAGGTGCCCTCGGTGCCGATCGTCAGCACACCGGCGTCCTGCACCTCGGCGAGGGTCAGGCCCGAGTTCGCGGCCGTCGTGCCCTCGTCGGTCGATCCGGAGACCGCGTCGTCCGTGGAGGCCGGAGCGCATCCGGCGAGGACGAGGGCGGTGGCGGCTGCGGCGGTGCCGAGCAGGACGCGCAGGGAGGTGCGGGCGGGGAGGTGCGTCACGGTGGGTGTCCTTCGATGCTTCACGTTGTCGTCGCGCCGGTTCTCGGCGCGGGTGCCGGGCGGAGCGGGGGCTCCGCGGAGCGGACGGCGCGGACCGGGTCCACTGCCGCCCGGAGTGACCATAACCACCGGGAGGGGGCGGCCTATTCCCCGATGACCCCGGATGACGGCGCGAGGGCGGCGAGGAACTCCTCGGCGCCGGCGACCTCGTCGGAGGTGAGGCCCTCAGCCGCCTCGGGGCGGACGAGGTGGAACGGGGTGTCCTGCTCCCTCGCCCAGGCGTAGGCGTCCTCCCGCAGGTTGTCGTCGATCCAGACGACCGCGTCGATCACCCGCCGATCGCGGGCCTGCTCGAGCCACGCGGCGACGGGCTGGAGCTTGCCCGTCTGCCCGGGGAAGCGCGCATCGCGCGGCAGCCCGCCGCGGAAGACGAGCGCCTCGGTGCCCTCGGGCAGTCGCAGATCGCGGGCGAGGACCGAGGTGAGCTCGGGCGGCCAGGTCGTCGCCCAGACGATCGTGCCGATCGCGGCGAGACGGGCGACGAGGACGGCGCGATCCTCGTCGAGGACGAGCCGGTGCCCGCCCGCCGCTCGATCGCTGACGACGGACGGATTCAGGACGCCGTCGACGTCCAGGAGGATGAGGGCGGCCATGGCTGCCACCGTAGCCGCGCCGACCCGGGCGCGCGAGACGCGCGCTAGCGTGGCGGGATGCCTCCCTCCGCTCGTCTGCCCGGCGGTCGGACCGTCTCGCTCGAGCCGGACGCCCTCCGCCCGGGCTCGCTGGTGCTGAGGATCGACGGGTCGGAGCAGTCGCTGATCGATCCCGCGGATCCGGGGGCGCTGGATCTGGAGTACACCGCCCGGCTCGGGGCGGTCGTGGACGCCCTCGCGCCGGCCGCGCAGCCGGTGCGCGTGCTGCACCTGGGCGCCGGAGCGCTGTCGCTCGCCCGCTACACGGCCTGGACGCGACCGGGGTCCGAGCAGACCGTCGTCGAGCTCGAGGAGGGACTCGTCGAGTTCGTCCTCGCCCACGCCCCGTTGCCGACCGGGGCGCGCCTGCGCGTGATCACCGGGGACGCGTCGGCGGCGCTCCCCGCCGGGTCCGTCGACCTCGTCGTCCTCGACGCCTACGACGGCGACGAGATCCCGGCCGCGTTCTACCGCGCCGACGTGCTGGCGGGCATCGCCGAGCGCGTCGGCGACGGGCTGCTCGCCGTCAACGTCGCGGACGACGCCGACCACCGGCGCCTGGACCGGCTGCGCGGCGAGCTGGGACGGCTGCTGCCCGTCACCTCGGCGGTCGGAGCGGCGTCGTTCGTCGAGCACCGCTCGGGCGGCAACGCGATCCTGCTGGCGTCACGCGGATCCGTCGCCGCCGACGTCGCGATCGCCCTGCTGCGTGCGGGACCGCATCCGGTCGCCGCCGCTGCGCAGCGCGACGTCGTGCCCGTCGAGGTGCCGGTAGAAGTCGACCCGTGACTCCAGGGCGACGCCGGCGTCGAGGTACTTGATCTTGATGCGCTTGATGTAGGTGCGCACGGTGTGCTCGGCGATCCGCATCTCGAGGGCGACGGCCTTGACCGCCGTGCCCCCGCCGTAGGAGCGCATCACCCGGCTCTCCTGCGGACTGAGCACCGGCCGCCGCTCCTCGCTCGTGCGGAGGAAGCGCACGCGAGCCGCCTCCGAGATCCAGGTGCGGCCCGAGGCGACCGACACCACGGCCGCCGCGAGGTCGCCCGGCTCGTCGCCCTTCCAGACGAAGGCCGATCGCTCGAAGCGCAGGACGGCGCGCACGGTCTCGAGCGCGACCGAGGTCGACAGGGCGACGAGACCGCGGTAGCGCCCGCCCATCAGCGCCAGAGTGCGGACGAGCTCGCCGGGGGCGACGCTGTCGAGATCGACGACGACGACGGTCTCGGCGGGGGTGCTGCCGGCGCCGTCCTGCACGTCGAACTGCGGCAGGGCGCCGCGCAGGAGGGCGAGCAGGGCTGCGCGCTCGATCGCGAGACCGTCGACGACGGTCAGGGCGAGGCGCTCGGTCTCGGGCACGGGGACTCCTCGTGGGCGCGGTCGGGAGCCGCCCCCGGGGGCACCGTAGCGCCAGGGGCCGCGCTGATCCACCCATCGGGACATGCCGTCTCGAACTGTTGCGGGATGCCGGTCGGGAAAGGCTCCGCGCGCCGTCGCGGCTCTCGGGCTAGTCTCTGCTCTCGATGGACGACGTCGACCCCCGCCCCGCGCGCGCCCGGCGGCTCCCCGCCGACGTGGTGCGGGAGCGCATGCTCTCCGCCGCGCGCGGCGTGATCTCGCAGAACGGGCTCACCGTCGGCTTCGCGCACCTGCCGATGGAGGAGTACATCCGGCTCGCCGACGTGCCCCGCAGCTCCGTCTACCGCCTCTGGAGCACTCGCGAGGAGTTCGTCGCGGATCTGATCGGCGAGGTGTTCGTGCACGACCGCTACGCCGGCGGGGACGATCCCGAGGCGCAGGAGCTCATGCGGGAGGTCTACGACCGCCACTCCGACCGGCTGGGCACCGCGACCGGCCGGCGGGCGGTGGCCTGGGAGATGATCCGGATCGGCGCGAACGCCAACCTGGCGAACCTGCGCCGCTCGGTGGACTGGTCCTCGTACAACGCGCTGCTCGCCTGCACGTTCTCGATGGAGGAGGGACCGGCCCGCGAGGCCGTGCGCGCCACCGCGAAGCGGATCGAGACGATGCTCACGCACCGCATGCAGGTCTTCTACCAGGAGATGCTCGACGTCTTCCAGGGGAGCCTGCGTCCCGGATTCACGACCCTGCAGCTCGCTCACCTCACCGCGATCGTCATCGACGGCCTCGCCCACCGCAGCCGTCTGATCGACGGGGACCTGGACGAGGTGATCACGGCGCCCGGGCTCACCGGCGAACCGGTCGAGTGGCACCTGGCCTCGTGGACCATCCGCTCCATCGTCGAGGGGATGCTCGAGCCCCCGGCCGACGACGAGGCCGCGCCGAACGCGATCTCGCGTGCCCCGCTCGTCTAGTCCGCCGGGACCGGCTCGCAGAAGCCGTCGATGAGCATCATCACGCCGGCCACCACCAGGCTGGGAGTCTGCGGGCGGGCGGGGTCGAGGGGCCCGGTCACCAGCGCCGGGTCGGCGATCCTCGCGACGCAGAGCCCCTCGATGTACGCGGAGATCGCCGAGGCGAGCGCCGTGTAGGCGTCGCCGTAGGCAGGCCGGACCCTCAGCCCCGCCTGCGTGAGCGTGTGCCGGTAGTACTTGGCCATGTTCTCGACGAAGTGCTGCTGCCGCTTGCGCAGCGCGTCGTGGAGGACGGTGCGCGCGGGGTCCTCGTGCGACTCCACCGTGCCGGCGAGAGCGATGAAGTTCCGCCAGTGCCGTGAGGCGAAGGTGTTCTCGTAGTTGGCCTCGATCGCGACGGCGACCGAGGCGACGAGGGTCGCTCTCCGCTGCTCGGGCCCCGCCTGCTCGTCGGTGTTCTGGTGCAGGAAGGAGGCGCCGACCTGCAGCGCCGGTTCGTCGAGCCGGTTCGAGAGCAGGCGGTCGGGGATCCGGGTCAGGAGCTCGTCGAAGTAGTCCTGCCTGCTCGGCCAGATGCGGTACGCCGTGCTCCGCGGGACGCCGGCCGACCGGATGAGGTCCTCGAGCGGGAGATGGGACACGCCGACCCGGAGGCCGCCGGTGCGGACGGCCTCGAGACCGGCGTCGAGGAGCCTGGTCCGCACCTGCTCCCGGCTGAGGCGCGGAGCCCGCGGGGACTCCGACGGGTCGGGATTCTGGGTCATGCGCACTCCGGCGGGATGCGGAGGCTCCCTCGTCGTCCCCCGATGCAGGGAGCGTAGCGCGTGGCCGGCGCTCGTCGGAGACGGGCGCGGCCCGCCTCCTGCTCGGAAGCCGGGCGGACCGCGCTGCCTGTCCCCCAGGTGGCCGCCCCTTCGGCCTCCTTCACGGTAGGCGCAGCCCTCCGGGGTCGTCAAAAGAGTGGGACATCGTGTCGCGAAGCGGTGAGTGGAATCCCGTGGTCGGCGAGCCGACCGTGCCCTCAGCGCACAGGGCGGCGGCGCAGCTCCTCCGAGGGCGGGAGCTCGCGCAGCACCGCCGGCGAGCGGTCCTCGCCGCTGCGCGGCTCGGCGAGGACGCCCGCGACGGCCTCGGCCGCCTCCTCGCCCGCCCGCTCCGCCAGCGCCGCGTTGCGCATCAGCTTCGCGTGATGGCACGGACTCGCGTCGACCCGCACGACCAGCGCCGCCAGGCGCACGGCGTCGCCCAGCCGGGCCAGCGGGTTGAGCTCGGCGACGACCGACGGCACGTCGGGGAGCGTCATCAGGGTGTAGCGGCAGGTCGACACGGCGTACTCGTCGACGCCCGCCTCGGCGGAGCTCGCCCCGACCATGATGTCGCCCAGGTCGACGTCGCCGACACCGGTGCCCAGCAACGAAGCGACCGTCACCCGGATGTCGCCCGCGAGCGCGACCACGTGCACGCTCGGCGGCCAGGGCGGGAGCTCCCCCAGCTCGGACGACCCCGTCCGCATGGCGATCCCCGCCCGGCTCGAGAGCGCGTCGATCATCGGCATGCCCGTGCACTCGCCCGCGTTCGTCGCGTCCTCCGAGGCCGCCTCGCCGCAGGAGGCCATCAGCGCCGCGATGCCCAGGCGGCTCTGCGGCTCGAGGCCGGCCACCATCGCGGGGCTCACCCCTCCTGTCGAGTCGATGATCTCGCCCAGCCGCTTGGCGACGTCCGAGCCGGTGTTCGGAGTGCCGAAGGTGATCACGTCCGAGACCAGCGACTCGACCGGGACGCCGTCCACCTCCTGGCTCAGCGCCTGCCGCGCGGCAAGCCCGCCCATCGAGTGCGCCACCACGATCGCGCGGTTCCCCGTCGCCTGCACCAGGCACGAGAGGGAGGAGGCGAGCGCATCGCTGATGCCGGGATCGGTCACCCAGCGGGCGGACAGGTCCCGGTAGTCGAAGGTGTAGACCGCGGATCCCTCGATGTTCTGCAGCCGCCCGATGACGGAGCGCTCCGAGACCGTCTCGGGCTCGTCGACGCCGTTCACGGCCACGAGGTCCACCAGGTGCGAGAAGGCGCCGGTGCGCGTCTCGTCGTGCGTCGCGGTGCCGAGCCAGCCGTGCAGGACGACGATCGGCACGCGCACGGGGGCGTCGGCCGCGCGCACCTCGTCCTCGGGGAGGACGGGCGCGAGCTGGGCCGCCCCGCAGGAGGACGGAGCCGCCTCGGCCGCAGCGGCCCGGTCCGCGGGCAGCACGACAGCACCGGCCACCGCGAGAAGGGCGGCCAGCACGACGACCACGAGTCTCATCCGCGCGTTTCCTCACCGCTGCGATCCCGACTGGACGGGCACGGGGCGGGCACCCCTCGAACGTGTGTCGAGTCAACCATCCGTGCGCGGGGAGCGGAGGGACTTGCCCGGATCGGTCGACCCCCCGTGCGGGTGACCGTGGAACGACGAAGGCCCCGCCGGTGTCCCGGCGGGGCCTTCGCTCACTCACTCCGTGCTCAGCTGTAGTTGCCGGGCTCGTAGCCGTCGCTCGAGAACGAGTCGAAGTCGACGAACGAGAGGTCGGCGTCGCTGAACGCGGCGTCGTCGGCGAAGATGCGGTTGGGGTACCGCTCGGCCTTCGCCTCCTCGGTCGCCTCGACGGACACGTTGCGGTACTTCGGGAGACCGGTACCGGCCGGGATCAGCTTTCCGATGATCACGTTCTCCTTCAGGCCCAGCAGCGGGTCGCGCTTGCCCTCCATGGCCGCCTGCGTCAGGACGCGGGTGGTCTCCTGGAAGGACGCGGCCGACAGCCACGACTCGGTCGCGAGCGAGGCCTTGGTGATTCCCATGACCTCCTGGCGGGCGGACGCGGTCCGCTTGCCCTCGGTCAGAGCCGCACGGTTGACCTCGCTGTAGCGCGAGCGGTCGACGAGCTCGCCCGGCAGCAGATCCGTGTCGCCGTGGTCGACCACGGTGACCTTGCGGAGCATCTGTCGGACGATGACCTCGATGTGCTTGTCGTGGATCGGCACGCCCTGCGAGCGGTAGACGCCCTGGACGCCCCCGACGAGGTGCTTCTGCACCTCGCGGACGCCCAGCACGCGCAGGACCTCCTTGGGGTCGACCGTTCCCACGTGCAGCTGCTGACCGAGCACGACCGACTGGCCGTCCTCGACGAGGAGCTGCGAGCGCTTGAGCACCGGGTAGATGACCGCCTCGTCGCCGTTGTCCGGCTGGAGGATGAGTCGTCGGGCCCGGTCGGTGTCCTCGATCGTGATGCGGCCGGCGGCCTCCGCGATCGGCGACGCGCCCTTGGGGGTGCGGGCCTCGAAGAGCTCCTGCACGCGGGGAAGACCCTGCGTGATGTCATCGGCCGAGGCCGATCCACCGGTGTGGAAGGTGCGCATGGTGAGCTGCGTGCCGGGCTCGCCGATCGACTGGGCCGCGATGATGCCGACGGCCTCTCCGATGTCGACGAGCTTGCCGGTGGCGAGCGAGCGGCCGTAGCAGGCCGCGCAGACGCCGACGGCCGACTCGCAGGTCAGGACCGAGCGGACCTTGATGTGACGCACCTCGGCACCGACGAGCTTCTCGATGAGGACGTCTCCGACGTCCTCCCCGGCCTCCGCGATGACCTCGCCGGCCTCGTTCGTCGCCGGGGTGGCGAGCGAGCGGGCGTAGACGGAGTTCTCGACGTTGGAGTCCTGGATCCAGGCGCCGGTGGCGTCCTGGAGCATGATCGGCAGCTCGAGGCCCTTGGTCGTGCCGCAGTCGTCCTCGCGGATGATGACGTCCTGCGAGACGTCGACGAGTCGACGCGTCAGGTATCCGGAGTCCGCGGTGCGGAGCGCGGTGTCGGCCAGACCCTTGCGGGCACCGTGCGTGGCGATGAAGTACTCGGCGACCGACAGGCCCTCGCGGTACGAGGAGATGATCGGTCGGGCGATGATCTCGCCCTTCGGGTTGTTCACCAGGCCGCGCATGCCCGCGATGTTGCGGACCTGCAGCCAGTTTCCACGCGCACCGGAGGTGACCATCCGGTTGATGGTGTTGTCGGTCGGGAAGTTCGCGCGCATGGCCTTGGCGACCTCGTCGGTCGCCTCGGTCCAGATCTTCACGAGCTCCTGGCGACGCTCCGCCTGGGTGGTCAGACCCTTGTCGTACTCGGTCTCGACCTTCGCGGCCTTCTTCTCGTAGCCCGCGATGATCTCGGGCTTGGAGGGGGGCGTGAGGATGTCCGACAGGGCGACGGTCACACCGGACCGGGTGGCCCAGTAGAAGCCGGCGTCCTTGATGCGGTCGAGCGAGGCGGCGACCTCCACCTTCGGGTAGCGCTCCGCGAGGTCGTTGACGATCCCGGAGATCGTCGTCTTGTCGGCGACCTGCTCGAAGTAGGGGTAGTCGACCGGCAGCGCCTCGTTGAAGAGCGCGCGGCCGAGCGTCGTGTCGAGCAGGACCGGCGCGGTGACCTTGCCGGTCTCGTCGAGCTCGACGCCCTCGGGTGCGGTGCCCTGCGCGAAGTAGACGTCCGACATGCGGATGCGGACCTTCGAGTTCAGGTGCAGCGAGCCCTGGTCCTTGGCGAGGATCGCCTCGGAGACCGAGGAGAACGCACGTCCCTCACCGGCGGCACCCTCGCGGATGGTCGTCAGGTGGTGGAGGCCGATGATCATGTCCTGCGTGGGCAGGGTGACCGGACGGCCGTCCGAGGGCTTGAGGATGTTGTTCGACGCGAGCATCAGGATGCGCGCCTCGGCCTGGGCCTCGACGGACAGCGGCAGGTGGACGGCCATCTGGTCGCCGTCGAAGTCCGCGTTGAACGCGGCGCAGACGAGCGGGTGCAGCTGGATCGCCTTGCCCTCGACCAGCTGGGGCTCGAAGGCCTGGATGCCGAGTCGGTGCAGCGTGGGCGCGCGGTTGAGCAGGACGGGGCGCTCGCGGATGATCTCCTCGAGCACGTCCCACACCTGGGGGCGCGAGCGCTCCACCATGCGCTTGGCGGCCTTGATGTTCTGCGCGTGCGACAGGTCGATCAGGCGCTTGATGACGAACGGCTTGAAGAGCTCCAGCGCCATCTGCTTGGGCAGACCGCACTGGTGCAGCTTGAGCTGCGGTCCGACGATGATCACCGAGCGGCCCGAGTAGTCGACGCGCTTGCCGAGCAGGTTCTGGCGGAAGCGACCCTGCTTTCCCTTGAGCATGTCGCTCAGGGACTTCAGGGCGCGGTTGCCGGTGCCGGTGACGGGGCGACCGCGGCGGCCGTTGTCGAACAGGGCGTCGACGGCCTCCTGCAGCATGCGCTTCTCGTTGTTCACGATGATCTCGGGGGCACCGAGGTCGAGCAGGCGGCGGAGTCGGTTGTTGCGGTTGATCACGCGGCGGTACAGGTCGTTCAGGTCGCTCGTCGCGAAGCGGCCACCGTCGAGCTGCACCATCGGGCGCAGCTCCGGCGGGATGACCGGGACGACGTCGAGGACCATCGCGGCCGGCGAGTTGCCGGTGGCGAGGAACGAGTTGACGACGCGCAGGCGCTTGATGGCGCGGATCTTCTTCTGACCCTTGCCCTCGGCGATCTGCAGGTGCAGCGTCTCGGCCTCGGCCTGGAGGTCGAACTGCTCGAGGCGCTTCTTGATCGCCTCGGCGCCCATGTAGGCCTCGAAGTAGACGCCGTAGCGGTCGACGAGCTCGTTGAAGACCGCGTCCTCGGGCTTGAGGTCGCCGACCTTCAGGGTGCGGAACTGCTCCCACACGCTCTCGAGCCGCGCGATGTCCTCGTCGAAGGACTTGCGGATCTGCGACATCTCCTTCTCGGCGCCGTCCTTGGTGCGGCGCTTCTGGTCGCTCTTCGCGCCTTCCGCCTCGAGGGCGGCGAGGTCGGTCTCGAGACGGGCCAGGCGGTCAGCGATGCGGGAGTCGCGCTGGTCGGAGAGGGTCTTGATCTCGAGCCGGAGCTCGTTCTCGAGGCCGGGCATATCGGCGTGACGGCCGTCGTCGTCCACGTCGATGATCATGTACGCCGCGAAGTAGATGACCTTCTCGAGGTCCTTCGGCGCCATGTCCAGCAGGTATCCGAGGCGCGAGGGGACGCCCTTGAAGTACCAGATGTGGGTGACGGGGGCGGCGAGCTCGATGTGGCCCATCCGCTCGCGGCGGACCGAGGACTTGGTGACCTCGACGCCGCAGCGCTCGCAGACGATGCCCTTGAAGCGGACCCGCTTGTACTTGCCGCAGGAGCACTCCCAGTCGCGGGACGGTCCGAAGATCTGCTCTCCGAACAGGCCGTCCTTCTCGGGCTTGAGGGTGCGGTAGTTGATGGTCTCGGGTTTCTTCACTTCACCGTGCGACCAGCGACGGATGTCATCGGCCGTCGCGAGGCCGATGCGCAGCTCGTCAAAAGTTGTTACGTCGAGCAATGTTTTCTCCTTGTCGGAAAACAGGGTGTCTCGTCAGAGACGGGAGGTCGGAGCGGGTCGCCGGATCAGATGTCGTCGACGGAGGACGACTCGAACCGGGAGGAGATGTTGATGCCGAGCTCTTCCGCAGCGCGGTAGACCTCGTCATCGGTGTCGCGCAGGCTGACCGCGGTGCCGTCGGCCGAGAGGACCTCGACGTTCAGGCACAGGGACTGCATCTCCTTGATGAGGACCTTGAAGGACTCGGGGATGCCCGGCTCCTGGATGTTCTCGCCCTTGACGATCGCCTCGTACACCTTCACGCGGCCGAGGATGTCGTCCGACTTGATGGTGAGGAGCTCCTGGAGCGCGTAGGCGGCGCCGTAGGCCTCGAGGGCCCACACCTCCATCTCGCCGAAGCGCTGTCCACCGAACTGCGCCTTACCACCGAGCGGCTGCTGGGTGATCATCGAGTACGGGCCCGTCGAGCGCGCGTGGATCTTGTCGTCGACGAGGTGGTGCAGCTTCAGGATGTACATGTACCCGACCGAGACCGGGTCCGGGAAGGGCTCCCCGGAGCGGCCGTCGAACAGCTGCGTCTTGCCGGACGAGCCGATCAGGCGCTCGCCGTCGCGCGTCGGGGTGGTGGAGTCGAGGAGCCCTGCGAGCTCCTCCTCCGCCGCGCCGTCGAACACGGGGGTCGCGACCTTGGTGCCGGGCGCCGCCTCGCGGGCGTGCTCGGGCAGGCGCGCGGCCCACTCCGGCTCGCCGTCGACCTTCCAGCCCTGCTTCGCGATCCACCCGAGGTGGATCTCGAGGACCTGGCCGAAGTTCATGCGGCCGGGGACGCCGAGCGGGTTGAGGACGATGTCGACCGGGGTGCCGTCGGCGAGGAACGGCATGTCCTCGACCGGCAGGATCTTCGAGATGACGCCCTTGTTGCCGTGGCGGCCGGCGAGCTTGTCGCCCTCGGTGATCTTGCGCTTCTGGGCGATGTAGACGACCACGCGCTGGTTGACGCCCGAGCCGAGCTCGTCGTCGCCGTCCTGCGCGTCGAACACCTTGACGCCGATGATCGTGCCCTGCTCGCCGTGGGGCACCTTCAGCGAGGTGTCGCGGACCTCGCGGCTCTTCTCGTTGAAGATCGCGCGGAGCAGGCGCTCCTCGGCCGAGAGCTCGGTCTCGCCCTTCGGCGTCACCTTGCCCACGAGGATGTCGCCGGGGCGGACCTCGGCGCCGATGCGGATGATGCCGCGCTCGTCCAGGTCGGCCAGGAGCTCCGGGCTGACGTTGGGGAGGTCGCGGGTGATCTCCTCCTTGCCGAGCTTGGTGTCGCGGGCGTCGACCTCGTACTCCTCGATGTGGATCGAGGAGAGGACGTCGTCCTTCACCAGGTTCTGGCTGAGGATGATCGCGTCCTCGAAGTTGTGACCCTCCCACGGCATGAACGCGACGAGCAGGTTCTTGCCCAGCGCGAGCTCGCCGTTCTCGGTGGCGGGACCGTCGGCGACGACCTCGCCGACCTCGATGCGCTCGCCGGCCGAGACGACCACGCGGTTGTTGTACGACGTGCCCTGGTTGGAGCGGTCGAACTTGCGCAGGAAGTAGGTCTGCGTGCCGCCCTCGTCCAGCTGGACGGTGACGGAGTCGGCGGAGACCTCCTGGACCACGCCGGGCTTGTCGGCGGTGATCACGTCGCCGGCGTCGATGGCCGCGAAGCCCTCCATGCCGGTGCCGACCACGGGCGACTCGCTGCGCAGCAGCGGGACGGCCTGACGCTGCATGTTGGCGCCCATGAGCGCGCGGTTCGCGTCGTCGTGCTCGAGGAACGGGATGAGGGAGGTCGCGACCGACACCATCTGGCGCGGGGAGACGTCCATGTAGTCGACGCGGTCGGCGTCGACGAGCTCGACCTCTCCGCCCTTGGGGCGGACGAGGACCTTGCCCTCGGCGAAGTGGAAGTCCTTGGTGAGGGGGGCGTTCGCCTGGGCGACCAGGTACTCGTCCTCCTCGGACGCGGTGAGGTAGTCGATCTGCTCGGTGACGCGACCCGCGACGACCTTGCGGTACGGGGTCTCGATGAAGCCGAACGAGTTGATGCGCGCGAAGGACGCGAGCGAGCCGATCAGGCCGATGTTCGGGCCTTCCGGGGTCTCGATCGGGCACATGCGGCCGTAGTGCGACGGGTGGACGTCGCGGACCTCGACGCCGGCGCGCTCACGGGAGAGACCGCCGGGGCCCAGCGCCGACAGGCGGCGCTTGTGGGTCAGACCCGCGAGCGGGTTGTTCTGGTCCATGAACTGCGACAGCTGCGACGTTCCGAAGAACTCCTTGATCGCGGCCACCACGGGGCGGACGTTGATCAGGGTCTGCGGCGTGATCGCCTCGATGTCCTGCGTGGTCATGCGCTCGCGGACGACGCGCTCCATGCGGGACAGGCCGGTGCGGACCTGGTTCTGGATCAGCTCGCCGACCGCGCGGATGCGGCGGTTGCCGAAGTGGTCGATGTCGTCGACGTCCAGGCGCAGGTCGACCGGCGCGCCCTCGCGGACACCCGGCAGGGTGGTGCGGCCGTCGTGCAGCGCGACCAGGTACTTGATGGTCGCGATGATGTCCTCGACCGTCAGGACCGAGTCGGACAGCGCCTTGTCGATGCCGAGCTTGCGGTTGATCTTGTAGCGGCCGACCTTCGCGAGGTCGTAGCGCTTGGAGTTGAAGTAGAAGTTGTCGAGCAGCGCGCGCGCGGCCTCGGCGGCGACCTGCTCGCCCGGGCGGAGCTTGCGGTAGATGTCGCGGAGAGCGTCCTCCTTGGTGAGGATGTTGTCCTTCTCGAGCGTGAGCTCGATCGACTCGTAGCCGGCGAACTGCTCGAGGATCTCCTCGCTGGTGAGGCCGAGGGCCTTCAGGAAGACGGTGACCGACTGCTTGCGCTTGCGGTCGATGCGGACGCCGACCTGGTCGCGCTTGTCGATCTCGAACTCGAGCCACGCACCGCGGCTGGGGATCACGCGGGCGGAGTAGATGTCCTTGTCGGACGTCTTCTCCTGCTGGCGCTCGAAGTACACGCCCGGCGAGCGGACGAGCTGGGACACCACGACACGCTCGGTGCCGTTGATGATGAACGTGCCCTTCTCGGTCATGAGCGGGAAGTCGCCCATGAAGACCGTCTGGGTCTTGATCTCACCCGTGAGGTGGTTCATGAACTCGGCCTCGACGTACAGCGGCGCGGCGTAGGTCTTGCCGCGCTCCTTGCACTCCTCGATCGTGTACTTCTCGGGCTCGAGGTACGGGTTCGTGAAGCTCAGCTGCATCGTCTCGCTGAGGTCCTCGATCGGGGAGATCTCCTCGAAGATCTCGTCCAGACCGGAGTTGGCGGGGAGGTCCTCCCGGCCGGCGGCCTTCGCCTCGGCGACGCGGGTCTTCCACGCCTCCGAGCCGACGAGCCAGTCGAAGCTCTCGGTCTGCAGTGCGAGCAGATCCGGAACCGTCAGGGTGTCGCTGATCTTGGCGAACGAGAGACGCGAGGCGCCGCGTCCGTTCTTGGGTGAGGTGGTGGTTGCGTTGGGCGCAGCAGCCAAGGAAGGAACCTCCGTAGACCCTCGCGGGTCTCAATCTGTGGGATGTGTGGAGTGGGCTCCCGCCGGGCGGGCCGACACTCCCCTGTCCACACGCCGCAGGGACCGGTTCGACGCGGTCTTCGGGGTGGGGGCTAGAGTGTGGCATCGGCATCCACCATCTGATGCCGGGTTCCGGTGACCTGCCTACCGCAATATGAGGGCGTGGGTACTCGGGAGCGCAAAGTACAAATATAGATGCATCGCGCCACGCCGCGCAAGTGCTGATCCTTGCGCCGTGTCCCGGGGTCCGGTATACGCCCGCCGCGGAGCCCGCGCCGCGCCCCTCCTCCGGCGCCGTCCCTCAGACTGAGGGCATGCAGGAGAGAACCGGCCGCCGACGCGGCGACGACGCCGAGCACCCCCGAGCCGTGCTGGCCAGCGGCTTCCTCGCGACGATCGAGGCCGACCGCCACGCGACGGACGCCGCCACCCTCGTCGTCGACGGCACTCCGCAGTCGCACGTCGACCTCGCCGACCCGACCCACCTCTCGTTCGAGTACGTGCGCCGCATCGGGCACGCGATCGACCTCCTCGCCCCGGAGGGCGAGGCCGTCACGGCTCTGCACCTGGGCGCGGGCGCTCTGACGCTCCCCCGCTACGTCGCCGCGACCCGGCCCGGCTCCCGGCAGCAGGTCGTCGAGATCGAGGGCGCGCTGGTCGAGCTGGTGCGGGAGGCGCTCCCGCTCCCCCGGGGCGCGCAGATCCGCATCCGGCAGGGCGACGCCCGCGAGGTGCTCGGCAAGCTGCCGCCCGGACTGCTGGGCAGCATCGACGTCGTCGTGGTCGACATCTTCTCGGGCGCGCGCACTCCCGCCCACGTGACGAGCGCCGAGTTCTACGCGGCGATCGCTCCGCTGCTCGCACCGCGGGGAGTCGTGGCGGTGAACGTGGCCGACGGAGGGGCGCTCGCGTTCGCCCGCGCGCAGGCCGCGACCCTCGCCTCCGTCTTCGCGCACACCGGGATCGTGACCGACACGCAGATGCTGAAGGCGAAGCGGTTCGGCAACGTGGTGATGCTCGCCTCCTCCTCGCCGCTCCCCCTGGACGGGCTGCCCCGGCGCCTCGCCTCCGACCCCGCGCCCTCGAAGCTCGTGCAGGGACGGGAGCTCGAGAACTTCGTGGCGGGCGCCTCGGTGGTCACCGACGACACGGCCACCCCCTCCCCGCTGCCCGCGCGGAGCATCTTCCAGGTGCGCCGGGGCTGATCCGCTCCCACGACCCGGCGGCCTGCGCGCGTCACCCGGGGAGCCGGCGCGCGTGCCCGTAAACTGGACCGGCCGCAGCGGCCTCCCGCCCGTCGCGCACGACCTGCGACGCACCGGATCCGCAACCCACGAGGAAGCACTGCTCTGAGCATCATCATCCGCCATGACCCCGCGACGCTCCGCGAGGAGATCGACGTCGACGCCGCCCAGGAGCGCCTCGAGGAGATCGGCGCGCTGCGCTCCCTCGCCGCCCTCACCGAGAAGGCCGAGCTGCTGCGCCTGCTCGGGCGGATCGACGAGGCCTGGGACGTGGCCAACGAGGCCGTCCGCCGCACCCGCTTCTCGGGAGACCGCGCCGAACTCCTCACCGCCCGCGTGCGCCGGGCCCGGCTCATGCAGCTGCGCGGGCGCACCGACGAGGCGCTGTCGGAGCTCGCGCTCTGCGTCGAGGAGGCGAAGACCCACGAGTGGCACCTCGAGCACTCGTTCGCCCTCAAGCACCGCGGCCTGACCTTCTTCGAGCTCGGCGAGTACGGTCGAGCGGCCCGCGACTTCGACGCCGCCACCGCCCTCGGCGAGCGCGTCGGCGTGCCGGAGGAGGAGCTCGAGATCGCCCGCCTGGGCGTCTCGGCCGCGACCGAGTTCCAGGGCGGCGCGGCGCGCGACCGCACCGACGGCTCCGTCCGTGGACGCCGCCGGGCCGACGGGGCCCACGACGCCGCGACGATCGACGACACCGGCGCGACCGCCGGCTCCGGCACGACCGACGGCTCCGACCGGTCCTGACGGCACGTCGAAGGGGAGCACGGACGCGTGGCTGAGCTCGAGCAGGTCTCGCGGTGGGCCGAGGAGCTCTTCGCCGAGCACCTCGACGACTCGTGGAGCTTCGGCTTCGACCACGCGCGCACCCGCGGCGGCGCCTGCCACTGGAACGATCGTCGGATCACGCTCTCGCGCCATCTCGCGCCCCGGTGGAGCGACGAGGAGGTGCGGCAGACGCTGCTGCACGAGATCGCGCACGCCCTCGCCGGACCCCGTGCCGGTCACGGAGCCGCGTGGCGGAGGATCGCCGCGGACCTGGGGTACACGGGGGCGCGCACGCACAGCAACCCGACCGCCGACGAGCTCGCGCCCTGGGTCGGCGCCTGCCCGAGCGGCCACGTCTTCTACCGCCACCGCCGGCCGGGCCGACCACTCGCCTGCGGCCGCTGCGCACGGCGCTTCGAGCCGGCGAACGCCATCGAGTGGCGCCGCCGCACGGTTCCGTCGGCGTGAGCACGACCGGCGGACCCCGCGCGATCCGGGGCCGCGCCCCGAGCACGGGGCAGTGGCTCGAGGAGGCCGACGGGCGCCGCTGGTGGTTCGACTCCGGCAGCACGGCGCTCGACTTCGCCTACACGGGTCCGATGCGCGGCGCTCCCGGTGAGCGCCTCGACTCCGACGGCGCACTGGCGTCCTGGCTCGCCGCCCGCTTCGACGCCGTCGGCGAGGAGGCGCGCGACGCGCGACTGGCCGACGCGCTCGTGCTGCGGGACGCGATCGCGCGCCTCGCGGAGGCGGCCGAGCGAGGCGGCCCCGGCGCGGGCGAGGCGGGCGACGTCGACGTGGTCAATCTCTTCGCGGCGATGCCGGACATCCCCCCTGCACTCTCCGGAGGGACGCGGCAGGCGGGGCGGACGAACGCCGCGGCACGGCAGGCGCTGTCGACGATCGCGCGCGAGGGCGTGGAGCTGCTCGGCGGATCCGGGGCGGGGCGGCTGCGGCGCTGCGCCGCAGAGGACTGCGGGATGCTCTACCTCGACACCTCGAGGGCGGGGTCCCGCCGCTGGTGCTCGATGCAGCGCTGCGGCAACAGGGCGAAGGTCCGCGCGCACCGCAGCCGCAGCGCGGCGCGCGCGGACGGCCGCTAGTCGATGACGCGGACCTCTTTCCAGAAAGCCACGTAGCCGGAGAAGTCCTTCCCGACGCGATCGAACGCCGTGGGGTACGGCGTCGGGTACGACCAGGCGCGGTCCTTCAGGAGGCCGTCGTCGGACTTCACCGAGAAGTACTGGCACTCGCCCTTCCACGGGCAGGTGTAGGGCGTGTCGCTCGGCTCGAGCAGCTCGGTGGCGACGCTCGAGGGCGGGAAGTACCAGTTGCCCTCGATCGAGATGAGGTCGGAGTCGGGGGCGTCGGCGAGGACGACGTCGTTGAGGACGGCTTTCATGCGGGCCAGCTTTCGGGAGGGTCGCGTGCGCGGTGGGAGCGGAGGCGCTCCCTCGGAACGCTACGCCGCCGCGGGCCCGGTGGTCGAGGGGGCCGCCGGGCTCGGAGCGCCCAGCACCGTCACGACGTCGACGGTGTCGACGCGCGCGGCGGCGGCGACCTCGTCCGAGCGCCCCGCCTCCTTCAGCGCGCGGCCCGACGGGGAGGCGGAGAGCAGGTGGGTGCAGGCCCGCCGCAGTCCGTCGAAGGAGGCCGACGCGACCGCCGCGTCGGGCGAGGTGTGGTCGATCCCGAGGGAGATCAGGGCGTCGATCAGCGCGCCGGCCGCGAGCTGGTCCTCGAGCGCGAAGCGCGTCGCTCCGCTCTCGTCGACGTCCCCCGCCGCGACGACGTTGACGCTGGTGCGGCCGCCGTTCTCGTGCTGGCGCTCGAGGATCCACCGGGCGACGGCGCTGCGGTCGGCCAGGCCCGCCCGCACGACGTGGCCGCCGACGGATCCGGTGTCGAGGACCGCGCCGCCCGGCAGCGCGTCGACGACGACGGTGATGTGCGCCGGAGCGAGCACCCGCAGGGCCCGCGGGCCCCAGTCGAAGCGGATCTGGTAGGTCGACTGGTCGTGGGCGGAGGACGAGGCGTTCACCCTGACACGGTACCGGGCGCATACACGGCCGGGCGCTCCTGCGCACCCGGTGACGCCGACGGGTCGCGCGGAGGAGGATGGGCGACGTGAAGGTGATGCTGAAGCACGTGCTCGACACCGACGTGGACTCCGCCTGGCGCGCTCTGCAGAGCCCGGCCGTGTTCCGCGAGGTGATGTCCCCCCTCCTGACCGCCGCGTCGCTGGACGAGGGCGGGTTCCGGCCGACGTGGGGCCTGGGCCCGCACGACGTGGCGATGGACGCCCTGGGCATCGTGCCGATGGGGGCGCAGGAGATCGACCTCTCCTACCGACGCGTGCCGTCGATGCCGGACGTCCGGATCCTCCGCGACAACGGCGCTCCGCTGACGGGTGCGCTCCGGCTGATCACCGCGTGGGACCACCGGATGGCGGTCGCCCCGCTCCCGGACGGGCGGACCCTCTTCCGGGACAGGCTCGAGTTCAGCGCCGGGCTCGCCTCGCCCGCGCTGTGGCCGTCGATGTGGGCGTTCTGGCAGTGGCGCGGCATCCGCATCCGCTCGCTCGCCCCGACCTGGCGTCACGACGTGGGCGCCGATGCGCGCCCCCGCGGGGAGGCGGCGGAATGAGCCCCGACGGCACCGCCGAGGAGGCGGTCGAGCTCTCGCGCGCCGAGCTCCTGCGCTTCCAGTGGCCCGCGAGCGAGGAGGCCGAGGAGACCGACGAGATCTCGCCCCGCCGTCGACTCGCCTCGTCGATCGAGGTGGCCGACTGGCGCCGCCACGTTCAAGCGCTCTACGCCGAGGTCCGCCGACTCTCGAACGTCGACCTGCTCGCCGCGCACGCCTCGTGGATCCGGGGACGCAACGCCCTCTTCGCGCACCACCCGTCCACTCCGCTGCTGCCGGTCGACCGGGCGCACTTCCGCTCGCTCCCGATCGCGCCCTACGACGCGTCGTGGCGGTTCGAGCTCGAGGTGCGGCCCGCCGAGGAGCCCCGGAGGATGGACGTGGAGACCGGGACGGACGGCACCGTGCCGTTCGAGCTGGTCGGCACGGTCGCGGTGCCGCAGGCGGGGACGCTCGACGTCTGGCGGCTGGCCTCCTACGGGGGCGGGCTCTTCGTGCCGGTCAAGGACGCACTGGCCGGTCGGCCCGGCGGGACCTACGGCGGCGGACGCTACCTCCTGGACACCGTGAAGGGCGCCGACCTCGGCCCGGGGTCCACGCCGTCGACCCTCGTCCTCGACTTCAACTTCGCCTACAACCCGTCCTGCGCGTACGACCCGGCGTGGGCGTGCCCGCTCGCGCAGGCGGGGAACACGCTCGGAGTCGAGGTGCCGGTGGGTGAGCGCTACAAGGGCTGACGCGGGCCCGTTCTGCGCCGGAGCCCGGTCGTCCGCTAGGGTGGGAGGGTGCGAGCGCGAAGTCTGCGCTCCCCCGCGTCGTAGAACGCCCCTTGTCCCCTGAGGACTCTGAACGTCGAGGACACCGTCCCGACCATCTGGCGCACCGTGCATGAGGCCTCCAGCCGCGCGCACAGCTTCGTACGGCGAACGGATGTGACCACCGTCACCTTCGCCCGAAAGCCGATCACCCGCGCCCGGCCACACGCCTGCGCTGTCGGATCGGCATGATGCCCCGAAAGGCACCATCCATGTCGTCCATCCCCACCTTCGCCGCTCTCGGCGTCCCCGCTCCCCTCGTCTCGGCCCTGACCGCGAACGGCATCACCGAGCCGTTCCCGATCCAGGTCGACACGCTCCCCGACACCTTGAACGGCCGCGACGTCCTCGGACGCGGCAAGACCGGCTCGGGCAAGACCCTCGCCTTCTCGATCCCGATGATCGCGCGCCTCGGCGGATCGCTCGCCGGCGGCCGCCGCCGCCCGGGCCGTCCGCTCGGACTGGTCCTCGCGCCGACCCGCGAGCTCGCCACGCAGATCACGGCGGCGATGCAGCCCCTCGCCGACGCCTACGGCATCGTCACCACGACGATCTTCGGCGGCGTCTCGCAGCAGCGCCAGGTCGCGGCCCTCAAGCAGGGCGTCGACATCGTCGTGGCCTGCCCCGGCCGCCTCGAGGACCTGATGAAGCAGGGCTTCGTCAACCTCGACGCCGTCGAGATCACCGTGCTGGACGAGGCCGACCACATGGCCGACCTGGGCTTCCTGCCCGTCGTCACGCGCATCCTCGACAAGACCCCCCGCGGAGGCCAGCGCCTGCTGTTCTCGGCGACGCTCGACAACGGCGTGGACAAGCTCGTCAAGAAGTACCTGCAGAACGAGGTGCTCCACTCGGTCGACGAGGCCAACTCGCCCGTCGCGCTGATGACGCACCACGTGTTCGAGGTCGACGGCCTCGACGCGAAGAACGCGCTCGTGAAGACCCTCGCGTCCGGCACCGGCCGCCGCATCCTCTTCATGCGCACCAAGCACCACGCGAAGAAGCTCGCCAAGCAGCTCACCGGCCAGGGCATCCCCGCCGTCGACCTGCACGGCAACCTCTCGCAGGTCGCCCGCGACCGCAACCTCGCCGCGTTCGGCGCCGGCGACGTGAAGGTGCTCGTCGCGACCGACGTCGCCGCCCGCGGCGTCCACGTCGACGACGTCGAGCTCGTCATCCACGTCGACCCGCCCATGGAGCACAAGGCGTACCTGCACCGCTCGGGCCGCACCGCCCGCGCCGGCTCGGAGGGCGACGTCGTCACCGTCGTGCTGCCCACGCAGCGCGGCGACGTGAAGACCCTCCTGCGCAAGGCCGCCATCCAGGTCCAGCCCCAGCAGGTCACGGCCGACTCGGCCGCCGTCGCGAAGCTCGTCGGGAACGTCGCCGCCTACGTGACCCCCTCGGCCGTCGTCGAGCCCGCCCGCGGACAGTCGCAGGGCGGACGCTCGCAGGGCGCCAACGCGCAGCGCAAGCGCGCGGCCCGCACCGACGGCACCGGCTCCGCTCCCCGCGGTGGACGCGGACGGTCCGAACCGCCTCCTCCGAGGGCGCCGCTCGCGGCGGAGCCCGCGGCGGCCGCGGCCGCACCGCCGGTGCCGCCTCGACCGGTGGCGGCTCGCGCTCGTTCTACAGCACCGCGACCGGCGGGGCCTCCTCGGCCGCTCCGGCCGGCGGCGAGCGCCGCGGCGGTCGTCGCGCGCAGGGCTGAGCTCGATCGTGCGCCGCGAGGCGGCGCACCGCGGTTGGCTTGCGTAACTGGTCGCGTCCCGCAGAGCGGGGTGCGACCGGCTACGCCGATCCGCTCGCACGCGGATCGGCGGTCCGCCTCGTGGGGTGCTGCTTGCGGTGAACGTCGAGAGCGTCCGAGCTGGCGAGTGATGAAGGCCGGGAGTGCCTCCCGTGGAGTGATCCACGCGGGAGGCACCCCGGCCTTCGTCGTTCCTGCGGGCCGCTGACGCGGCCGCGTCGACGGTGCCTACGGAGTCGGTACGGACCGGTGGAGCCCCGCGGATGACGGAGAGCCGCTCGTGGCCCAGGGCAGGCGCGCCGCGGTCGGAACGCCGGGCTCTCCGCGGCGAGTCGGTGTTCGCAACCGAGGTCGGGAGCGTGATTCGAGCCTCGGACGGTGCGCGAGTACGTCGTCGACCTCGATTCCGAACGGACTCGCGCAGCGGGAGCAGAGCCGGTCGCAGCAGACGGCGCGGCTCGCGCCCGATCCGTCACCTGCGGCTCCGACGGAGACGGCCCGTGCCGCATGTGGCACGACGAGCAGAACGTCGGCCAGGACCTCCGCTCAGCCACCATCGCGGCTGACGGGCGCTCTCCGCTGAGGTTCTGCTTCCCGCGGATGACGACGACGCCCGTCTCCCGAGCGAACCACCGAAGCGCGCGGCGCAGCCGAACGCGTGATCCGCGTGCCAGCGGATCGCGCTAGGCGGAACGCACCACGCTCTGCGGAACGCCCCCACCCGTGGGAGCCGACCGCGGTGCGCCGCCCCACGGCGCACACGACACAGCCGAACGCGTGATCCGCGTGCCAGCGGATCGCGCTAGGCGGAACGTAAGACGCTCTGGATAACGCGACCACCCCGGAAAGCCGACCGCGGTGCGCCGCCCCGCGGCGCACACGACGGCGGAGCCGAACGCGCGATCCGCGTGCCAGCGGATCGCGCTAGGCGGAACCCGGGACGCTCTGCGGTACGCGGCCACCCCGGAGAGCCGACCGCGGTGCGCCGCTCCGCGGCGCACACATCAGCTCAGCCGCCCCACGGAGGCCAGCGCGGCGCGCACGAGGGCGCCGCGGCCGCCCTCCATCTCGGCCGAGACGGCCTCGGAGCAGGCCTCGTCGGGGGTCATCCAGGTGAGCTCGAGAGCGTCCTGGCGGGGCTCGCACGTTCCTGTGACGGGGACGACGTAGGCGAGGGACACCGCGTGCTGGCGCTCGTCCGTGAAGGGTCCCATGCCCGGCATCGGGAAGTACTCGGCGACGTGGAAGGGCAGCGGGCTCGCGGGCAGCAGCGGGAACGCCATCGGCCCGAGGTCCTTCTCGAGGTGGCGGAAGAGAGCGTCCCGGAGCGTCTCGCCGTACATCACGCGGCCCGAGACGATCGTGCGGGTGATCTGGCCCGACGCCGTGGCGCGCAGCAGCACGCCCACCTCCGTGACCTGGCCGAGTCCGTCGACGCGCACCGGCACCGCCTCGACGTACAGCAGCGGGAGTCGACGGCGGATCTCGGCGAGTTCGTCGTCGGACAGCCACCCGGAGTTGGGGTCAGGGGTACGCACGCTCATGGAGCCATTCTTACCCCTCCTTCATGTCGGTCCGGTTTCGTCCGGGGTGCGGCGGCGGCAGCGGCGATGATGGAGCCATGGGAATCGACGCGAACGCGGTGCTGTGGTCCTCCTCCGAGAAGGACCGGGCGGACCGCCCGCTGCTGGTGCTCCTGCACGGCTACGGCTCGCACGAGGGGGACCTGTTCTCGCTCGGCGTGTACCTGCCGCTGGAGCCGGTGCTCGCCTCCCTCCGGGCCCCGATCGCCCTGGACGCGCGGGCGAACGCGTGGTGGCCGCTGCGCGTGCCGCTGGATCCGGAGCGCCTGACGACCGATCCCGCAGCGGTCGAGCGCGCCGTGGAGGACGTGCTCGACTGGCTCGACGCCCTGCAGCACCCCGGTCCCGTCGGGCTTCTCGGCTTCTCGCAGGGGGCGGCGCTGGCCGTGCAGCTTCTGCGGCGTGCTCCCGGTCGCTTCGCGTTCGCGGTGGCCCTCTCGGGCTTCGTCGTGCCCCTGGCCGAGGGCGATGAGGCGGACGAGCGGCTCGCGCGGGAGCGTCCACTCGTCTTCCGCGGGCGCGGGACGCTCGACTCGGTCATCCCGCCGAGCGCCGTGGCGGAGGGCGACGCCTGGTTCCCGGCGCACGCCGACCTCGACTCCCGCGTCTACGAGGGGGTGGCCCACGGAGTGAGCCAGGCCGAGATCGCGGACGTGAGCTCCTTCATCCGCCGCGCCTTCGCCTGAGGCCGCCGACCGCCGCCGCCGCCGCGTCAAGGGTTTGCCCGCGGCGGACGCGACCGTCAGTGTCGGTGGTGGCAGGGAGGATGGAATCATGCCCACCGAACCCGGCGGCAGCGCTCTCGAGCGCTTCTCCCCCGCCACCCGAGCCTGGTTCCAGGGCGCCTTCCCGGCGCCCACGGCGGCGCAGGAGGGCGCGTGGTCGGCGATCTCCTCCGGATCCCACGCGCTCGTGGTGGCTCCCACCGGCTCGGGCAAGACGCTGTCGGCCTTCCTCTGGGCCATCGACCGCCTCGTGCAGGGTCCGCCGCCGGAGGATCCGCAGCACCGCACCCGCGTGCTCTACGTCTCGCCGCTGAAGGCGCTGGGCGTCGATGTCGAGCGGAACCTCCGCTCGCCGCTCGTCGGCGTGACCCAGACGGCGCTCCGCCTGAGCGCCGAGGGCGTCGGAGTGGCTCCGTCGACCGTCACCGTCGGCGTCCGCTCCGGAGACACTCCCGCGGCCGAGCGCCGCGTGCTGCAGAAGACCCCGCCCGACATCCTCATCACGACGCCCGAGTCGCTCTACCTGATGCTCACCTCGGCCGCGCGGGAGTCGCTCCGTGGAGTCGAGACCGTCATCGTCGACGAGGTCCACGCGGTCGCGTCGACCAAGCGCGGGGCGCACCTCGCGGTCTCGCTCGAGCGCCTCGACGCCCTGCTGACGGAACCGGTGCAGCGCATCGGCCTGTCGGCGACGGTGCGGCCCCGCGAGGAGGTGGCCCGGTTCCTGGCCGGCCGCTCGCCCGTCTCGATCGTCGCTCCCGTCTCCGAGAAGCAGTGGGACCTCACCGTCGTCGTCCCGGTCGAGGACATGTCCGAGCTCGGCGCCGCCGCGCCCCAGGAGGGCTCGACGATGGGCGCGACCGGTCCGCAGAGCGGATCGATCTGGCCCCACGTCGAGGAGTCGATCGTCGACCGCGTGCTCGCGCACACCTCCTCCATCGTCTTCGCCAACTCGCGCCGGCTCGCCGAGCGGCTGACCGCCCGGCTCAACGAGATCTACTCGGAGCGCCGCGAGGCCGACCTCGAGCGCGCCCGGTCGACCGCCGAGCCGGTCGCGGTCGGCGCGCTCGTCGACGACGCGATCGGATCGATGGCCACGGGCGCCTCCCGGCGCGCTCCGGCCGAGCTGATGGGCGGCGCCGGCGGCACGAGCGGCACCGGGCAGTCGGCGCCCGACGACGAGCCCCTGCTGGCCCGGGCGCACCACGGCTCCGTCAGCAAGGAGCAGCGCGCGATCATCGAGGACGACCTCAAGTCCGGCAGGCTGCGCTGCGTGGTCGCCACCTCGAGCCTCGAGCTCGGCATCGACATGGGCGCCGTCGACCTCGTCGTGCAGGTCGAGACCCCGCCGTCGGTCGCCAGCGCCCTGCAGCGGGTCGGCCGCGCGGGCCACCAGGTCGGCGAGGTCTCGCGCGGCGCGTTCTACCCCAAGCACCGGGCCGACCTGCTGCACTCGGCCGTCACGACCGAGCGGATGCGCTCCGGACTGATCGAGGCGATCCAGGTCCCGGCGAATCCGCTCGACATCCTCGCCCAGCAGACCGTCGCCGCCACGGCGCTCGAGTCCCTCGACGTCGACGACTGGTTCGACACCGTCCGGCGCAGCGCCCCGTTCGTCTCGCTCCCGCGGTCGGCCTACGAGGCGACCCTCGATCTGCTGTCCGGGCGCTATCCCTCCGACCAGTTCGCGGAGCTGCGTCCCCGCCTCGTCTGGGACCGCGACGCCAACACCCTCACGGGCCGCCCCGGAGCGCAGCGCCTCGCCGTCACGAGCGGCGGCACGATCCCCGACCGCGGTCTCTTCGGCGTCTTCATGGTCGGCGAGCCCGGCTCCACCGGCAACCGCGTCGGCGAGCTCGACGAGGAGATGGTCTACGAGTCTCGGGTCGGCGACGTCTTCGCGCTGGGCGCGACGAGCTGGCGCATCCAGGAGATCACCTACGACCGCGTGATCGTCACGCCCGCGTTCGGCGAACCCGGTCGCCTGCCCTTCTGGAAGGGCGACTCGCAGGGCAGGCCCGCCGAGCTCGGCGAGGCGATCGGCGCGTTCACCCGAGAACTCGGCGGAGCGGCCGTCGATCCGGCCCGGGCGCGCTGCGCCGAGGCCGGTCTCGACGAGTACGCGACGAACAACCTGCTCTCGTTCCTCGACGAGCAGCGCATCGCCACCGGCCAGATCCCCGACGACCGCACCCTCGTGCTCGAGCGCTTCCGCGACGAGCTGGGCGACTGGCGGCTCGTCCTGCACTCGCCGTACGGCATGCAGGTGCATTCGCCGTGGGCGCTCGCCATCGGAGCCCGGGTGCGCGAGCGGCACGGCGTCGACGGCGCGGCGATGGCCGGCGACGACGGCATCGTCGTGCGCATCCCCGACACCGAGTCCGAGCCCCCGGGCGCCGAGCTCTTCCTCTTCGAGCGCGAGGAGCTCGAGTCGCTCGTCACCAGCGAGGTGGGCGGCTCGGCGCTCTTCGCGGCCCGGTTCCGCGAGTGCGCGGCCCGGGCGCTGCTCCTGCCCCGCTACAACCCCGGCAAGCGCTCACCGCTCTGGCAGCAGCGCCAGCGCGCGGCACAGCTGCTCGACGTCGCGCGGACATACCCGACCTTCCCGATCATCCTCGAGACGGTGCGCGAGTGCCTGCAGGACGTCTACGACCTGCCCGCACTCCTGCGGCTCGCCGCTAGGCTCGACGGCCGCGAGCTGCGGATCCTCGAGGTCGAGACGCCGACCGCGAGCCCCTTCGCGCGATCGATGCTGTTCGGCTACGTCGCCGCGTTCATGTACGAGGGCGACAGCCCGCTCGCCGAGCGCAGGGCCGCGGCGCTCTCGGTCGACGCGGCCCTGCTGGGCGAGCTGCTCGGCCGCGCCGAGCTGCGCGAGCTGCTCGACCCCGTCGTGCTCGCGCAGATCGAGCGCGAGCTGCAGCGCGTCGAGCCCGAGCGCCGCCTGCGCGGACTCGAGGGAGCAGCCGACCTCCTCCGCCTGCTCGGCCCGCTGACCATGGACGAGCTGGGCGAGCGCCTCGTCGACGAGTCGGTCGCCTCGGCCGACGTCGCGGCCGCTCCCCCGATCGCGCGCGCGACGCTCGAGGCGGTCGTGGCTCAGCTCGTGAAGGCGAAGCGCGTTTTGCCCGTCGGCTTCGGCGGCGAGCAGCGCTACGCGGCGATGGAGGACGCGGCGCGACTGCGCGACGCCCTGGGCACACCGCTGCCCATCGGCGTGCCCGTGGCGTTCATCGATCCGGTGCGCGATCCGCTCGGCGACCTCGTCGCCCGCTACGCCCGCACCCACGGTCCCTTCACGGCTGCGGCGGTCGCCACGCGGCTCGGGCTCGGCGTCGCGGTCGTCACCGACACGCTCCGCCGCCTCTCCGGCGAGCGGCGGGTCACCGAGGGCGAGTTCCGCCCGAACGGCACGGGCAGCGAGTGGTGTGACGCCGAGGTCCTGCGCCGGCTCCGGAGCCGCTCCCTCGCCGCGCTCCGCAAGGAGGTCGAGCCGGTCGACGGGGCCGCCTACGGCCGCTTCCTGCCCACCTGGCAGCACGTCGGCGGCTCGCTGCGTGGCATCGACGGGGTCGCCTCCGTCATCGACCAGCTCGCCGGAGCGCCCATCCCGGCCTCCGCGTGGGAGACGCTGATCCTCCCGTCCCGGGTCCGCGACTACTCCCCCGCGATGCTCGACGAGCTCACGGCCACCGGCGAGGTGCTCTGGGCCGGAGCGGGGACGCTGCCCGGCAACGACGGCTGGGTGAGCCTGCACCTGGCCGAGACGGCCGGTCTCACCCTGCCGGTGCCGGGAGAGACGCTGCCGCTGGGCGAGCTGCAGCAGGAGATCGTGGGCGTGCTCGGCTCGGGCGGCGGCTACTTCTTCCGCCAGCTCTCCGACGCCGTCGGCTCCACCGACGACTCCGCCCTCGTCGACGCCCTGTGGGAGCTCGTGTGGGCGGGGCTGCTCACCAACGACACCCTCGCGCCGCTGCGCACCCTCGTCGGCACGAGCGGAGGCGCCCACCGGCAGCCGCGCGCGCCCGCCCGCGCCCGCGCACCCCGCGGCCGCATGATGACGCGACCGACGATGCAGACGCGCGTCGGTCCTCCCACCGCCGGCGGCCGCTGGTCGATCGTGCCGCTCGCCGAGTCCGACCCCACCATCCGCGGGCACGCCCTCGGCGAGGTGCTCCTCGAGCGCTACGGCATCGTCACCCGCGGCTCCGTGCAGGCCGAGGGGGTGCTCGGCGGCTTCGCGCTGGCCTACAAGGTCCTCAGCGGCTTCGAGCAGCAGGGCCGCGCCCGCCGCGGCTACTTCATCGAGAAGCTCGGAGCCGCGCAGTTCGGCACCGCCGGCAGCGTCGACCGCCTGCGCACCTTCGCCCCGCAGGACGACGCTCTCGATCGTCCGCGCCCCGTGCTCGCCCTGGCCGCCACCGACCCCGCCAACCCGTTCGGCGCGGCCCTGCCGTGGCCGCAGGGTGAGGGCCACCGGCCGGGCCGCAAGGCGGGCGCGCTCGTGGCGATCGTCGACGGGGAGCTGGCCGTCTACCTCGAGCGCGGCGGCAAGACCGCGCTCACCTTCACGTCGGATGAGACCGCTCTCGCGGACGCGGCCGGGGCGTTCGCGCAGCTGGTCCGCTCCCGCGGCGTCGAGAAGCTGACGGTCGAGAAGATCGACGGCGACTTCTCGCTCGGCACGCCGCTGGGCGATGCGCTCGTCGCCGCCGGCTTCGTCGCCAACCCCCGCGGTCTCCGGATGCGCGCGTGAGCCCCGGAGGGAGCCCCCGTGCCCGAGGGTGACACCGTCTACCGATCCGCGCACAATCTCGCCGAGGCGCTCGACGGCCAGGTCCTGACGACGTGCGACGTCCGCGTGCCGAAGTACGCGACCGTCGATCTCACCGGCGAGACCATCGACTCCGTCGTGCCCCGCGGCAAGCACCTGCTGATGCGCGTCGGCGACGCGCTGATCCACTCGCACCTCAAGATGGAGGGCAGCTGGCACCTCTACCCGCTCGGCGGCGAGCGGCCCAAGTGGCACCGGCCCGCGTTCCAGGCGCGGATCGTGCTCGAGACACCCGAGTGGCAGGCCGTCGGCTTCGAGCTGGGACTGCTCGAGATCGTGCCCCTCGCCGCCGAGCAGGACGTCGTCGGCTACCTCGGTCCCGATCTCCTCGGCCCCGACTGGGATGCGGACGAGGCGCTGCGGCGGCTCTCCGCCGACCCGGAGCGGCCGATCGGCCTCGCCCTGCTCGACCAGCGGATCATGGCGGGCCTGGGCAACGTCTACCGGGCCGAGCTCTGCTTCCTCCGGGGAGTCCTGCCGACCCGTCCGGTCGGCGAGTCCGGCGATCTCGTGCGCACGATCGCCCTCGCCAAGAAGCTGATCACGGTCAACCGGGAGCGCATCGAGCGCACCACGACCGGCAACCTCCGGCCCGGGCAGCAGCTCTGGGTCTACGGCCGCGACCGCCGACCCTGCCGCCGCTGCGGCACGCCGATCCGCCAGGGCGAGCTCGGTGACAGCGAGTTGCAGCTGCGGGTCACCTACTGGTGCCCGCACTGCCAGAGCTGAGCAGGGCTGCTGAAGGAACCGGTAGAGGAGCAGGTGCTCGTCGCGCGCACCTCACCGACGAGAGGGGGCTTCGGGAAGCTCCTCGTCGAGATCGCCCAACCAGAGCACTCCGTTTCCGTCTGCACGAACGAAGTCGACCCCGTCGCCGAGGGGCTCGGAGATGCTCTCCTGAATCTCCACCGCTCCGAAACGGGCATCGATTCGTAAGTCGGCGTCGAAGAATCGGCGGAGGCGGAGGACGAGACCGGGCTGGAAGCTGCTGCGATAGATGACGGCGACGTGCGCCGGCCCGTCCACCCACGCGGCAACGATCTCCGGGGTTCGGGCATCCGGCCCGATGTCCCGCGCCACGAAGTCGAGGAACAGCGTCAGAACGTCCTGAGCCAAGTCTGTTTGGGGCAAGGTACCTCCTAGCAATGAGTTTTGCTCAATACTAACAGGAGGAGCACATGAGATAAAAGGTTTCGCGGACCACCGGCGTCGTACTCATCACCCTCGGGCTACTCGCCGGTGCGGCAGCACCGGCGGAAGCAGCCCAGCCGCCGGAGGGGTACCAGACCAGCCAGGTGTTGGCGACAGTGGAGAATCCTCGGTTGGGCAAGATCCCCTTGCGTCGTGGCTTCTGGGACGCCGATAGTCAGCGCGGCTTCGGAATGGATAAGGCATGGCACAAGCACGCACTGACCTCCCGGGCAGCCCAGAAGGTGCTCCTCGGCTCCACTAATAACGAGAAACAGTTGAATGGCAGCTTCGACCTTCGGACGTACGCCGGTAAGTACGACTGCAAAGACCAGTGGAACTGCACCCTGAGAGAACAGATGCTCGTTCACGCGATTTTCGACCCGACGGCCTATCCCAACTATTACGGCTGGCCGGTCAATGGCAAACTGGGCATGGTGACAGCCTATTGTGATAACAAAGGCATCGAGAAGTGTCCGCGATGGGTGACTCATGCCCTCACCAATCCCGGCACAACGAATCCCTATCGTCTCAGCGGCGAGAGCACCGAGAAGCCCGAGCCGACTCCCCTGCCTGCCGAATCTACCCAGCGATCGCGAGCGCACCCGGCTGTCCTCAAGTGGAGCTACAACGAGTTGCCGCGCACGATCACCCGGGAGTAGCGGCTCCATCACTCGTCGCTGAGGACAGCGGACCCGAACTTCCGTCCACCGATTCTCACCGTTCTCGGGTTCCGAAAGACTGTCGTCGAGTGCCCGCCCTGCCGAACCCGAGGGCGACGTTCCGCCTTCGAGGTCGGCAGGGACAGGCGAGAGACAGGGGAATGGTCGCGATTTCGGCCGGAGGCGGCACCGAGGGCGCTACGGGCCAGCACGCTCGCGGCGCCGTGCGAAGAAGCTGATCACGGTCAACCGCGAGCGCACCGAGCGCACCACGACCGGCAACCTCCGGCCCGGGCAGCAGCTCTGGGTCTACGGCCGCGACCGCCGACCCTGCCGCCGCTACGGCACGCCGATCCGCGAGGGCGAGCTCGGAGACAGCGAGCTGCAGCTGCGGGTCGCCTACTGGAGCCGCACTGCCGGAGCCGAGCGGGACGCCGAGGGAACCGGCGCTACTCCGCCTTCGCCGCCCGGGGCGCCGGCACGTGGGCGGTGTGCACGGTCAGCTCGAGCCGCTCGATCGACTCGACGCGCGGCGCGACCTGTCCGCCGTTCGCGACGATCCAGCTGCCGACCAGCAGCAGCTCGTCCTGGCCCGCGGTCAGCGGACCGCTGACGGCGAAGGTGCCCAGCGTCGGAGTCGAGAACGTCACGCGCACGGGATCGCCGTGCTGGAGCCCCTCGACCGAGCGCTCACCCGCCGACGCCTCGGACGCCGCGGCCAGCGCCAGGCTCTGCACCTCGGTGCCCGTTCCGAGGAACACGTCGGCGACCACCAGCTCTCCGCCGACCGCACGGCCGACCACGCCCTCGATGCCGTAGAGCCCGTAGCGGGGCGAGCGGATGAGCATCCGCACGTCGTCGCCGACGCCGATCTCGGCCAGCGCTCCCCGGATCGACTGCACGTCGCGACGGGCGGGAGCGGAGGCCAGGGCGTCGAGGATCTGCATCCGATCAGGGTAGCCCGCCGCGGCCGTGCGGCGAGGGCCCGGGAACGACGAAAGCCCTGCCGGAGCAGGGCTTTCGAGAGGTGCGGAGTCGGTGGGATTTGAACCCACGGAACCCAATAAAGGGTTCTCCACCTTAGCAGGGTGGTGCACTCGACCGGACTATGCGACGACTCCCGAGCGCCCGCTGGGCGAACGCACGACGACCATCATAACCGCACCCGGCGCACCGGGACGACACGGGCCCGCCGGGCGTCGGCGAGGGCGTCCGCTACTGCTCGTCGAGGGTGCGGCCGACCGTGCAGGTCTCCTGCTGCGCCGTCTGCCCCGAGACGTCGCTCGGGAGCGCCACGGCGGTCTCCTCCGGCACCGGCGCGGTGGTGGCGGGCGCGCCGGTCTCCTCGGGTGCGGGCTCCTGGGTCGCGGGCTCCTCGGAGGTCGACGGGACGGGAGTGGACCCGTCGGCCGACTCCGAGCCGCCGCCGGTCGTGCCGGTCAGCGCGATCGGCTGGTCGGCCTGCAGCGCGGCGGTCAGCGTGGCCGCCGCCTCCTCGCTCGGATAGACGCCGTTGCCGTCGATGAACGTGGGGTACTGCACGAAGACCACGTTGGCGAGGTCGACGTCCTTCACCGCGAGGCCGATCGAGACCATGGTGTTGACGTTCTCGAGCGAGGTCGAGAGCTGCATGTTCGACACCGCGGCCTTGGCGAGCCCGTAGAGCGCGACGGGGTTCGACAGGGTCGAGGCGCTCTTCACCTTGCGCACCAGCGACGAGAGGTAGACCTGCTGGCTCGAGATGCGGGTGAGGTCGCTGCCGTCGCCGACGCCGTGCCGCGTGCGGAGGAACGCCAGCGCCTCGGCGCCGACGAGGGTGTGGGTGCCGGCCGTCAGCGTGAGGCCGGTGTACACGTCCTCGAGGGGGGTCGCGACGCAGACGTCGACGCCTCCGACCGCGTTGGACATCTCGATGACGCCCTCGAACTGGATCAGCGCGGCGTAGGGGATCTCGAGACCCGTGAGCTGCTCCACCGTCTGCACTGTGCAGGCGAGACCGCCGAGCTCGAGCGACTGGTTGATCTTCTCCGAGCTCACCGGCTCGGTCACCGCTCCCGTGGCGGGATCGGTGCACGAGGGGATCGGCACGTACAGGTCGCGGGGGAAGCTGACGACCTCGACCGTCGAGTGGTCCTCCGAGATGTGCATCAGCATCGTGACGTCGTTGAGGTTCTCGGAGCGGTCGCCGAACGCTCCCGCCTCGGAGCCCTCCGCGCTGTCGCTGCCGGCGAGCAGGATGTTGACCCCGCCTTCGATCGCACCGATCTCGGGCACGGGGCTGCCGGACGAGCCTGCCTCGAGGTCGACCGACGGACGGGCGCTGCCGGCGATCATCGAGACCGCGATGGCGACGATGCAGACGGTACTGACGACTCCGACCCCGACGCACGCGGCGAGGATGCGACCGAGGTGGCGCAGTCCGCTCTGGGGGCGCAGGCGGCCGTGCCGGGCGGCGGTCCTGCGCGACGGGGCGGGTTCGCTCATCGGGTCGTTCTCCCTCTCCGTAGCGCGGCAGGAGCCGCTCCGTGCCGCTCACCGCCGATCGGCGCTCCAGGAGGAGCGTATCCCGCGGGGCGCTCGCGCCTCCGGCTCAGCCGAAGAACCCGACCGAGCAGGCCTGCTGATCGGCCCTCAGGCCGGTGACACCGTCCGGCAGGGCGACCTCGGCTCCGGCCGTGGGAGCCGGTGCGGCCGTGCCGGGAGTCGCCTCGGCGGTCGCGAGCGGCTCGGCGGGCGCGTCGAGGTCGGCGAGCTCCTGGAACACGC